>WJIO01000184.1 GCA_014730235.1 Candidatus Poribacteria bacterium | reverse complement strand
TTACTGTATTTAGCATTTGCATTCTTATATACAATTGTGAATGGAATGATTTTTGTGTTAAATACAATAAAGACTGCACAATATTAACTGAAGGGAACAATATATTTATACCTGATTGGTATTTTCCGGGGTTGACAGTTATAATTATGCAGTGATATATTATTGGAGTAATACCATTTCGGAAGGATGAATTTACTGCTGAGTTTTAAAAATAATGCACAATATTTTTTGAAAAATGAGCTTCACCCATTAAGGGAAAGCTGAATATTTTTTCTGAAAATTACTTATATTAATTAAACATGCCATAAAAAAGGAGATAATAAGAGATATGTCAAACCCAAAAAAGCTAAAAGTCGGTGTAATAGGTGCCGGATTTGCAGGTCGTTCCCACATGGAAGGATACTCCAATACAGAAAATGCAGACCTTATAGCAGTATGTGACGTAGGTGAAGAAAGGGCAAAGGAAGCAGCGAAGAAATATAATATCCCCAATGTATTTACCGATTATAATGAGATGCTAAAATTGGATGAACTGGAAGCTGTAAGTGTATGTCTTCCTAATATTATGCATATGCCGGCCAGTGTAGCTGCTCTGGAATCCGGAAAGCATGTGCTATGTGAAAAACCCCTTGCTACAAATGCTGAAGAAGCCCAGAAGATGGTAGCTACAGCGGAAAAAAACGGTAAAATACTGGCCATGTCCTTAAATTTCCGTTATATGAGTACATCGCTGACAGCAAAGAAAATTATCCAATCAGGAAAACTGGGGGAAGTTTATTACGCCAAAACCGCCATGCTTAGAAATAATGCTATTCCCAAGGGCTGGTTTCATGTAAAGGAAAAATCCGGAGGCGGGCCTCTTCTTGATCTGGCTGCCCATGTATTGGATGTAACTTGGTGGCTTATGGGAAAACCAAAGCCAGTAGCCGCTTCCGGCTCTACTTTTGCCAAACTGGGTGTAAAAGGTAAAGGAATGGGAACATGGGGTGTAGGTTACGGTGACGGTCCGGTTGATATAGAGGATATGGCAGTCGGGCTTATAAGATTTGAAGATGGCCAGACATTATTTGTTGAAGTGAGTTGGGCCCTTCAAAGCCCACCGACTCAATATTGTAATATATATGGCACTGAAGGCGGAATAACAGTATTTCCTGATTTTGTTATACATAAAGAGCCAAAGCTTGAAACTGAAATGGAACCGGACCAGGACAGGATCAGTGAATTTGTTAAAAATATACTGGAAGGTACTAAACCTTTGGGACCTGGTGAAGACGGTATAGAGGTTATGAAGATGCTGGACGCTATATATCGTTCCGCAGAATCGGGTAAAGAAGCTGTTATATAATTATTTTTTACAATATCTGCATTATTCATATCTTAATCTTCCTCAGTCAAAAAGGAAGGAAATAAACAAAAGCAATTATAAGGAGAAGAATGAAAACCAAAAAAGGCAAAAATGACGATAAACAATTTAACGTAGAGCGCAGAGAATTTATTCAAAAATCGGCCAGGGAAGTTGGCGGATATGGTTACGCCATTTATGACATGGCAAAAACTATAAGAACAGAAATACTGCAAGGTGTGGTCAATGAAATAAGGAACACTGTTAATAAAGCTTAATTTTATTGGTTCTTCAGGATTTGGTGTAGTAATAATTTGAATATTCTCTCAGCTTTTTATTTCTGCGAAATTCTGATTTATTTTTTCTAAAGCTTTTTGAAAAAGCTGGCTCTTCCGGCTTGAGTGTAGAAGTGTAAAAACATTGTCCAATTAAGAAAAAAATATCCACTATTTGTCATTCCTGCTTTCGCAGGAATGACAAGTTGAGAGAATTTTCAAATTATTACCACACTCAAGCCGGAAGAACCAAAAAGCTTAAAGCAGTAATAATAACATATAAAAGGCTCTTATTATTAACAAGCTTAACTCTGAAGACTATATTTATTAAACTTGCTTAAAGATTTCTCAGGTACTCTACAGCCCTTTTCACATCACCCATAGCATCTTCACCAACTTCTCTTTCGATGGCGTAGTATCCCTGATAATTATTTTCCTGGAAAATTTCATGGAGTTTTTCCCAGTTAGTCATACCTGTTCCCAGAGGTACCTCTGCGGCTTTACCTTCAGGACTCAAACGGGAATCTTTGGCATGGGCATGAACAACATAGGGAATAAGTATTTTAAGGCCCTCTACGGGATCAAAAGCTTTCATTGCAGCCTCATAATCAAACTCTTCACCTCGTCTTTTATATACTGTCGGCGGCCAAATGAGTAAATTTGCTGGATCAAAATTTACCCTTAGTGCTGGACTATCGATGGTTTCTATCATTTTGCGAACTATTACCGGCGGTTCAGGGCCGGTTTCCAGGGCAAGAGTTGCACCGACTTCCTCACCATGCTGGGCTAATTCTTCCAGACTTTCCACAAATCTTGACCATTTTGGATCCGAATCATCTTCTGGCATTATCCCAACATGGGCCATCCATAGACCATCAGCCACATCTGCGGCCGCCTGATTGATTCGTTTACCCCATTCAATATTTTCACCCAGGTCTTTCTCTTCACCTAAATCCACATTTCCACCCCAACCGATAAGAGCAGAAACTTCCAGGCCATAGCTGTGTATCCGTTCCTTAATTTTTATGCGATCTTCAGTGGTTCTTTCTGCGAGGTCCATTTTTCCACCGTATGCAGGTATATGGACACCTTCAACCTCAAGCTTTACAGCTATTTCCATGCCATGGTATGGGTCTTCTCCACCTGTTGTTGGTATTATTGCGATCTTCATTTTAACCTCCGTGATTAATCACATTAACATCTATGTTTTCATTCTATCTTTATTTAAGCATATACTAAACTATTTTTTCATAAATTTCAAGTTTCATCGTAACAGACAAAGCATAAAATTTATATCCATTCCTTGCAATAACACAGGGACGTAAGATTTATACTTGGAATTAATTGGTTCTTCCGGGTTCAGCGTGGTAAAGATAAGGAACTTCTTTATGCTGTCATTCCTGCGAAAGCAGAAATGACAGGTTGAGAGAATCTTCAAACTATTACCACACTGAACCCGGAAGAACCAATTAATTTTTATTGTTTTCTATAAAGCAATTTGATGATATAATAAATTCAAAAGAATACTTTTGCGGATTGGTCTGTTAGAAAAGTTAATCAAGAGGTATAATAAATGAGAAGAGCTAATAGTGCTTTTATAATATCATTAATTCTCCATATAGTGGGAATTTTTATGCTCAGTTTTTTTTATAGAGAAAGCGCCGTCAGAAGCGGTGATAGTGGAATAGATGTGCAGTTTGATATTCAGGCCCCAACCCCTAAAATCAGAATGGATAAACCGGATTTTAAACCAATAGACCTGAACCCAACCGAGAGAAAAACCAGCCGAAAACAGGTTGATAGGGCTATAAAACCAGATATGAAAATGGCCAAAACAACAGCATACAAGGACATTGCTGTCACAGATGAATCATCTGTTATATATGGTATGGATACTGGAAGTTCTAAACTTGATACCAGCGGTGATTATACTCTGGATACAGACGCAAGCGGCGCAGGTAGAAGATTCAAAGGCATCCAGAGCCAACTGGTGGATTTTGTAGATAAGTCAAAAGGAAAGCGCAAAATCGTATATTGTCTCGATGTATCGGCCAGTATGGGATCAGCTAATAAATTAAACAATGCCAGGGGTTATCTTAAAGATTCACTTTTAAATCTGAAGGAAGATGAAGACTCTTTTAATATAATAGCTTTTTCAAACACTGTTAAAGTATTCAACCAAGGCGGTTTACTTCCGGTAACAGATGCAAATGTTTCGGCAGCCATGAAATTTATGGACGAATATACACCCCAAGGGATAACAAACAACAAAAAAACCGACCTATTATCACCTGTGCTTAAGGCCCTTGAGATGGATCCCAATATAATTGCAATGGTTACAGACGGCCTTCCTACTGCCGGTGAAACAAATCCCGAAAAAATACTTCAGGATATACAACAAATAAACGCCAATAATGACGCAAGAATATTTGCTATTGGTATGGGAATGGATACTGATCAACCAGAAGCCTGGCTTTTAAAAGCTATCGCCGATCAGAATAAAGGAGAATTTCAGTTCTTTTAATTAATAGTTATCTAACTTAATTGTGGAAAATTAAAATGTGAGGATGAGTTTTGAATTTTTATGTTAAGGGATTAATTGTTATTTTTCCTTGACATAAATCCGAAAATTTACTTATTATTATATAAATATGTAATCA
>WJIO01000183.1 GCA_014730235.1 Candidatus Poribacteria bacterium | reverse complement strand
ATCATTCAGGGCCTGAACAGCTTCTCTTCGCTTCTGGGCCTGCTCCATGCGTGTTTTCATGATATTTTCGATCATGGGTTTCAATATTGCGGCTTCATCTTCGGACATATTCATCTCTTCCATGATTCTTTCCAATGATCTGGCCAGCATCTCTTCGGGATCAAACTGCCGTCTCTGCATTTGCTGTCTGTTGGGCCTTTGGGCTACAACATACGAAACAGTTGTAAATACCAACCCCAAAGCGATAATAATGGCAATAATTGACTTTTCTCTTTTCATTTTTTATCTCCTTGTAAATTCAATCCTGAAAATTCTTATTTAACAACTGTACCCATTAGACGTAATATGTTATTTTTATGTTCGGATTTCTATATGATCAAAAACATTTGCTATTGATTTATGAAACAAAAGGCATTATTCTAATTGAACCAGATTTATTTTGATATTTGCAATAAAAACCGTAAGGAGAAAAATATGACGCAGGTTCGCTGGGAATACCTAAGACCAAGAGATATGGAAGACAGGATCAACCATCTACCAGCAGTATACATACCCTTTGGTAGTCTGGAATGGCATGGTTATCATAATCCCCTTGGACTGGACACCATAAAAGCCCGGGCTCTTTGTATCAGGGCGGCGGAAAAATACGATGGTGTGGTAACACCTCCCACCTATTGGCCTATAGGCGGTATGCCGCACCCCTGGACAGTCAGGATGTCGTCGGAACTTGTATATAATCTGGCTGTTGCCATATTTCAACAGATGGCCCATGTAGGATTTCGTGTGGTAATTGCTGTAACCGGTCATTACGGTATAGAACAGGTGATTTATATTAAGAAGGCTGCCCTGGATGTTATGTATCAGACCGGTTTAACCATATATGCACTCCCTGAATATGAAGTAGTTGCAGATGAGGGATACCGGGGTGACCATGCCGCTAAATGGGAGACTTCTCTCACTCAGTATCTCTTTCCAGATTTAGTTGATATGAATGAAGCTGAATCCCAGGATCAGCCGATGGACGGAGTCGGAGGTGAAGACCCACGTTTACATGCCTCAAAGGAACTTGGTAAGAAAACAGCAAACATGATTATTGACAGGCTGGGCATGGTGGCTCGCAGGCTTGCCTTTGAAACATCACCCCGCCAGCGTTCTAACTTTATCCAGGCTTCTGACAGTCATTGCCGCACTCTGGAAAAATATACATGGCAAGCTTTAAGCAAAGACAATTATTGGAAAGGTGTAACAGACTTATGGAAGGGAAATTACAGTGAGGCCAATTCAGCATTTTCTAATTTAGAAGGATAAATTATAGATCATGACTATTTATCATTAAATATGAATCAGGAGTATTAATGTATATACTTGTCATTAATGCAGGCAGTTCCTCTGTTAAGTATAAGCTGTTTGATATGAAAGGTAATTCTGTTATTGCTGAAGGCATAGTTGATCGCATAGGTCTGGAAGATGCTTTTCTTAAGCATCAAACATCTAATGCCAAAGAAACCAAAATTGATTCGGATATTGATAATTATGATAAAGCCCTAAAGCTTATAACAGATATACTTGTAGATAAAGAAAACGGTGTTATTGATAGTTTAAAATCAATAAGCGCAGTAGGTCATAGAGTAGTACACGGCGGCGAAAAAGCTTCGTCATCAGTATTAATTACTCCCGAAGTAGAGGAAATCATCAAGGAGTGTTTTGATCTCGCACCTTTACATAATCCCCCAAATATGATGGGAATAGAAGCCTGTAAAAAAATACTTCCCCATGTTCCCCAGGTTGCTGTCTTTGATACTGCTTTTCACCGAACCATACCGGAGAAAGCATATTTATATGCCATACCTTATGCACTATATGAAAATTATTCCATTAGGCGTTATGGATTTCATGGTACTTCCCACAGATATGTGGCAAGTCGGGCATGTGAAATATTAGGTAAACCAGAAGATAAAGTAAAAATGATAACCTGTCACCTTGGCAGCGGGTGCAGCATTACAGCTATAAAAGATGGTAAGTCCGTTGATACTAGCATGGGATTTACACCCCTGGAAGGTCTAATCATGGGTACGCGGTCTGGAGATATAGACCCAGCCATAATCTTTTACCTGGTGGAAAGAGTCGGTCTGAGTGTATCCGAAGTTAATAACATGTTAAACAAACAAAGCGGATTGCTGGGGCTTTCAACAGTTAGCAGAGATATGCGTGACTTGGAGCAGGAAGTATCAAAGGGAAACAAAAAAGCGCAGATTTCCATAGAATGTTTTGCATACCGGATCAGAAAATACATCGGCGCTTATGCAAGCGCTATGGCAGGCCTGGATGTTGTGGTTTTTACGGCAGGAATAGGCGAGAATTCCAGTAAAACAAGGGCTATGATATGCGATGGCATGGATTTTCTGGACATGAAACTGGATAGCGAAAAAAATTCTCAGTTAGAAGGTGAAGGAATTGTCAGCAGAGATGATTCGGGTGTAAAAATCCTGGTTATCCCCACAGATGAGGAGTTAATGATCGCCAGGGATACTATGGAGATAGCTCAGGGGTGATTTTTCAATGCGGTAGCCCCCAGTATCCTATGCCGGTAAACATGCCAAGGATAGACCAGAAGGCTGCCATAAAATATTCGCCAACTATCAGCCCAAGAAAAACAGGTATATAGCGTCTGTACGTTCCTAAACCGCCAAATTTTAGAACACAGAATTTGATCAGCCACCCAACCATTACTGAAAACCAGAGGTGGTGGGGTGAATATGTAACTCCCACAACATATCCGATAGGATGGAAAGGCCACCATAAGAAACGATATCGCATAAAGAGCAGAAAGCCCATAAATACGGCCCCGCCGATGGCGCTGTATATGGACATCAGGTTAGGCCCGTAGGGATACTGTATGGCGTAGTCCGCCTGCTGCAAACCTCCGCGACCAACACCCATATATACCCAGTATTCCAGGTTTTCCCCTCCCTGCTGATATATAAACCTCATGGAACTGTAAAATGATACAGCAACGGCTATTATAATACCCAGGGCCATTAATGATGGTATTCTTCGGCGTTTGAGGTCAAGAGAATCAGCCAGCTTAAAGTTTTGCACAGCATAGGGCATGAGAGATTCGGATGACCAGTGGGGTATGCTGGATCGATCATATCCCAGCAAAACCAGGTCTGTGGGATTTATACTTCGGGAGCCGAAAAAACTTGTAACAAAGCTGTAAGGTGTAAAACCAATATTAACCAGAAGCATACCTGCATTAGCTACCATCCAGGCCACAACCGTTCCCATAATCCACATTAACACAATTAGCAAAAGGGCAATCTTAATAGAAAAACCCAGAATCTGGCACATTATAAATATACCTATAAATCCGCCTATCATACCAAATACAGCAAATCTGTATGATAGGGCTTCCTGGGAATCATCAACGGATTTGTCGTTCAGAAAGGCCTTTCGCAAAACATCATAAAGATGCTTTCTGCTCATCCATATAAGAAAAATAATGAGAACTATATCCCCGCCTATAACCTGGTGTTGGGATGATATTCCCTTTATGGAAAATGCGGAGAAAAATACCTCCTGTAGCTTGTAAAACGTAAAGAAAAACCAGACACTAAGCGCAACGTCCAACTGAAGGAAATATGTAACCCCGATAACCGAGAAGTATATAATGGCCACCAGTGACCATCCTTGAACCAGGGCATTCCAGGGTCTTTCAGGAAATAGAGGGGCGAGGGAATTCCAGAGTCGAAGATATGGAACGGCCGGGAAATACCTGTGTAAACCCTGAAGCAAATGTATCACAAAGGCCACACCTATGCCCATCCATAACAATCTGTTTTTCAAAATACTTCCTTTTATAACCGACTGAGGCTTAATAAGGTTAAGGGGAACCTGAACCAGAGGAAATACATAACGCTCCCGCTCAGACCATTGCCTGCGCAGTATAACACCCCAGCATGTAAACACAAAGAAGAAAAGCAGGCTGAAAGCTATCCAGAATCCAGCCGGGGCAAACCATGCTCTCCAGGGTATATCACTCCCGCTGAATCCGGTAAAAAAGTCTTTAACGGCAATATTGTCTGAAAGATACGCCCAGTCCGGCAGATGAGGAAGAATTACCTCCTCCCACTGGTTCTCAGGGCTGGCAAAATAAAGGGGCGCGGCTATATATGGAAACAGAAATTCCATCATACCATAACCGGGTACGGCTGATGATGCAGCGATCATGATCCATAT
>WJIO01000182.1 GCA_014730235.1 Candidatus Poribacteria bacterium | reverse complement strand
GTACCTAATGGTGCTATACATGTTCCCAGATTAATCAGGCAATCGCGCTTAAATACCTGTGTGGCAGCATCCCGATTGACCCGGGCCAAAACCCCCAGTTGGGGCATCATGAATATGCTGTCTACTGCCAGTCGGGTTACACCTTCAGGCAAAAAAGCATCCAGCATCATCATAGCCGCCTGACTCCTGCGGGGAGCATGGGATAACACACCTCCGCTGCCGATTATCAAATCTAACCCCATCATATCCACCAGGGTTTCACCTGTCTCTGTCTGGGTAAAGGCATCGGATATTGTCCTCTGCTGTTGTATACCTTTCAATCCCACGGCCAGGGATTTATGCTGTTCAAAGGCTAATCTCAGAGCTTCTCGGGCTACAGCCTGTTCCAATACAAGATCTTCCAGGGTCTGAGGTATTGTGGTTGGGCGTATCATCTTGTTTTTGATCCTGTTCCGCAGATTTTTTTCATCCAATTCAAAAGGCAGCCATCGGAGTATATTATCAATCCCCGCTTCTGACAATACATTTGCAATGCTGTAGCTCATACCAAGATTCGCACTTACTGTCCTGTTAAATACAACTTCAAAAACGGAAAATACATCTGTAGTTGCACCTCCTATATCAACCCCCATAACCTGTATGTTTTCTTCCTCTGCTACTGTCTGGATCATGGAGCCAACAGCCCCGGGGGTTGGCATAACCGGAGCATCTGTCCATGATATAAGCTCTTTATAACCCGGAGCATGGGACATAACATGGTGTAAAAACAGATCCTGTATTTTTAATCGGGCTGGCATCAGGTTTTCCCGTTCTAGGACCGGGCGGATATTGTCTACCATTTCTAAAGCTGTATCCTGGCCTAATATACCTGAAACAATATCCCGGGCATCTATATTCCCCGCGTATATAACAGGAAGTTTGTATGTAGTACCTAATCTTGGCCTGGGATGGGCTGTTTTTATAATTTCTGAAAGTTCTGCAATGTGGGAGGTAGTTCCACCGTCTATGCCCCCAGAAAGTAGAATCATATCAGGTCGTAAATGTCTTATGCGTTCCACTTCTTCGTGGATCATACGGCCATCGTTGCTGGCAATTACGTCCATGACAATAGCACCAGCCCCCAATGCAGCCCTTTCCGCGCTTTCTGCGGTCATGCTTCGGACAACCCCTGCCACCATCATCTGAAGACCGCCGCCTGCACTGCTGGTAGATATATAGGCATCAACACCGTTTTTGCCATTCTGGGGTTTGATGATTTTACCCGAATCCAGAAGTTTCTTTCCGGTCAGATCTTCTAATTCCATGATAGCGTTTATAACACCCCTGGTGACATCCTCAACAGGAGCTTCAACAGTGGTAGGAGCTTCACCGCGAGCCATCAGCATATATTCTTCGTCTTGCTTTTCAATTAGTATAGCTTTTGTGGTAGTACTGCCGCAGTCGGTGGCCAGTATTGAATTTAATTCCGCTTCCATGTTTTACCCAGCTATTTTTTGATCATACTGTTTCTTTGGTTGTTGTCTGACAGCTTATAATTATTATTTAATTCTTCAATATATTTTATAAGTATCTCTATATTTTCGCGTCTTTCTATGATAAGGGCAAATTTTCGATAATCGGGGATATTAAAGATTGAGCGAATTAGGGGATCAAGGATGATCATAACCTGGCTGCCTATGAAACTTAATGGACTACAGGTTTCCAGCATGAATATGGCAGGTGCAGTAAGCCTTCGGCTGACGACTTCTTCAGCAAATTTTTTTAGTATTCTGTTCCGTTCTTCCGGGTTTATGTCCTCTGGTATAATCTCTTCATATGGTTCAATCATTTATGGCTATTTTCGGCTATCTTCTTCTTTATTAATTCCAATACTTCTTTTTTATTATTTCCGAACCTGATATATAACCCGCGAAAGCTTTCAAGTCTTTTCTGAAATTTTGATGGATTTACAAAAGGACTTAAAAGTACTCCGTTTTTACCTATATAATAGCTTTTAAATGAGTTCCATGCTTTAGAAGATTTACGCAGAAAAGGCATAACGATTATGCTGTCATCCTGGAGAATGTAAGTGGTAGGAAAGAAGAAAGAGTTTAATGAACAAAAAAGTATTAGCAACGAAAGGAAAGCAAATGTCAGGCTATCAAAACTAAAGTATATAGCCGAACACAGGACCACAAGGAAAAGAATAACAGCAGTTGACACTCTCCAGTCTTTCTTAACAGGATGGATAGTCCATCGAAACATTGCATCAACGGAACATGTTGTTAGTGAGTTATCTTTTTCCATTTTTGATATGAAATATCTCTTAAATCTGGGGAGGGAGAAAAATGGCATTGAGCAAAAAAAACAACTTCAGTAGGAGAAAAACTGAAAAAAAGCTTATTTCAATGCCTAAGAAAAAACTCCCTCCCAGATATGTTGAAAAATTAATATCATCTGTTTGGTCATTCCTGCTTCAAGCTTTTTATAAAAAGCTTGAAGCAGGAATGAAAAATTGGTTCTTCCGGATTTAGTGTGGTAAAGATAAGGAACTTCTTTATCCTGTCATTCCTGCAAAAGCAGGAATGACAGGCTGAGAGAATTTTCAATTATAAACACACCAAACCCGGAAGAGCTGAAAAATTTTATAATTAACTATAAAAAGGATCTACTCCGTACCTTCCGTAGAGGGTACTTCGGTGGCAGAAGAATCCAGAGATGATTCTGTTTGTGTTCCTTCCTGAGTTGTAGAACCTTCAGAATCCGGGGTTTCAGTTTGTGTTTCAACAGCAGGAACTTCTTCCTGTATATTTATACCTCTTTGTCCTCCATATGTAAAGGACAAAATCAAGGAAAGAAACATAAATGCAATAGCCAGGTATATAGTCAACTTACTCAGGAAATCCGCAGTACCTCTGGCCCCAAGAAAAGTCTGACCTCCGGTTCCTCCGAAAGCTCCGGCTAGTCCACCACCTTTTCCAGCCTGCAAAAGTACTATAAGAATCAGCAAAATGCAAACTGGGATGAATATAACCAGTAAAATAATTGAAAACATTTAAACACCTCTGTCAATGATTATCACTGACGATAAGGGAATTTTATAATATATTTTGTAAGTTAGGTCTTGCAGATTCAACCTAACTTACATTTGTATAAATATCGGTCAATTCTTAACCTAACATTACTTAAATTTTACAATCTGAGTAAAAGATTCAGCATCAAGACTTGCTCCGCCTATTAAACCACCATCAATATCCGGTTGTGCCATAAGATCTGATACGTTATTAGGTTTTACACTGCCCCCATACTGAATTCTTACAGCTTCAGCAACTTCAGAAGAGAACATATCAGCTAAAAGGCCTCTTATGAATTTATGAACTTCCTGGGCCTGATCCGGTGTGGCAGTTTTCCCTGTTCCTATAGCCCATACAGGTTCGTAGGCTATAACTGTATTAAGCATCTGCTTTTCTGTAAGACCATCAAGACCATTAACTACATGGTCTTTTACCACTTTTTCTGTGATTCCGGATTCCCGGTCTTCCAGCTTTTCACCAACACACATGATGGGTTTTAAGCCATGAGCATGAGCTGCTTTAACTTTATTGTTGACGGTTTCGTTTGTTTCACCAAAGTAGGCTCTGCGTTCAGAATGACCGATTATGACATAATCGCATCCCACATTCTTCAGCATTACAGGTGAAATTTCACCGGTGAAAGCTCCTGATTCTTCCCAATACATATCCTGAGCAGCAAGACCAATGTTTGTATCTTTGATAATTTCTGCAACAGAAGAAAGAACCGTAAAAACAGGCCCTACAACTATATCAACATCAGTTACGTCTGCGACCATTCCCTTTAAGTCTGTTACCAGTTCGCAGGCTTCACCAATGGTTTTATTCATTTTCCAGTTTCCCGCAATTATAGGTTTGCGCATTATTTTCCTCCAGTTACCTTATTTTAACTTTTATCTGTAAGAGCAGCAATTCCGGGAAGTTCTTTACCTTCCATCATTTCCAGAGAAGCACCTCCGCCAGTGGATATATGGGTAATCTTATCTGCATAACCGGATTTTTGCACGGCAGCAGAGCAGTCGCCCCCGCCCACAATTGTTGTCGCATCGGATTCGGCAAGTATTTTAGCTATGGCAAATGAACCTTTGGCAAAAGCATCAAATTCAAACACACCTACAGGACCGTTCCAGATGATGGTTTTTGCATCTTCCAAAACTCCCTTAAACTTTTCTACAGTAGCAGGCCCAATATCCATACCTTCCCATTCATCAGGTATACTTCCTCGTTTAACTATTTTCACATTTGCGTCAGCGGCAAAATCATCAGCTATAACATGATCAATAGGCAGATAAATAGGAACATCGTTGTCAAGTGATTTTTTCAGGAGTTCCTTTGCCAGATCAAGCTTATCGTCCTCAACAAGGGATTTACCTACTTTCCTGCCTTTAGCCTTAAGGAAAGTATAGGCCATTGCCCCACCGATGACTATTGCATCGGCTTTTTCCATCAGGTTTTCTATAACTCCGATCTTATCAGAGACCTTTGCCCCGCCGAGAATAGCAACAAAAGGCTTTTCAGGATTTTCAATAGCGCCGCTTATATAGTCAATTTCTTTTTGCATAAGCAGTCCTGCGGCTGATTGAGATATATGATGAGTTATGCCTTCTGTAGAAGCATGGGCCCTATGGGCTGCTCCAAAAGCGTCGTTTACATACACATCGGCAAGACTGGCTAATTGTTTTGCAAATTCCGGATCGTTGTCCTCTTCTTCCTCATGGAATCTAAGATTTTCAAGAAGTACGACATCCCCTTCTTCCATAGCATCAATCATGTCTGATACTTCAGAACCTAAGCAATCCGGGGCTAATTTTACTTCCTTCTCCAGAAGTTCACTCAGTCTCTCGGCTACGGGTTTCAGAGATAATTCCGACACAACCTTGCCTTTTGGTCTTCCAAGATGAGACATCAATATTGTTTTGCCGCTTTTATCTATAATATATTTTATAGTGGGGAGTGCTGCTGTGATCCTTGTATCGTCTGTAATCTCTGTTCCTTCCAGAGGTACATTGAAGTCTACCCTGATCAGAATACGTTTCCCCTTGATTTCCAGGTCTTTGACATTTAATTTACTCAATTTTTACCTCCGGATGAATTCACCATAAATAATTATGGAGGTTTATAAATATTATATAAAAGTCATTCTTTGTCCCGATTTTACTAAAATCGGGACAAAGAATGTAAAATAATCTTGAAAATACTTAGACAATAAATTTAATGAGGTCTTTTACTCTATTGGAATAACCCCACTCATTGTCATACCATGAGAGAACTTTTATTAATCCACCTTCAAGGGCCATAGTTGCAATTGAATCAAAGATGGATGAATGTGGATCGGCTGAGAAATCAATTGATACCAGTGGCTCTTCTGAATAACGCAGGATATTCTTCAAATCACCATCAGCAGCGGCTTTCATAGCACCATTTACATCGTCCACAGATGCATCTTTCTCAAGCTGAACTGTAAGGTCAACAAGTGATACATTAGGTGTAGGAACACGAATGGCCATACCGTCAAGTTTACCAGCCAGTTCTGGTAAAACCAGACCTGTTGCAACGGCTGCACCAGTTGTTGTGGGTATTATGTTAACAGCGGCTGCTCTGGCTCTTCTAAGGTCTTTATGTGGAGCATCCAGAATACGCTGATCGCTGGTATATGAATGAACAGTAGTCATAAGACCATTTACAATCCCGAAGCTGTCCATAAGGACTTTTGCCACTGGTGCAAGACAATTGGTTGTGCAAGATGCATTGGAGATTATATTGTGTTCTTCTTTATTGTATTTATCGTGGTTGACACCCAGTACTATGGTAATATCTTCACCCTTTGCCGGCGCGCTGATGATAACTTTTTTCGCCCCTGCTGAAAGATGTTTTGATGCAGAATCTCTGTCTCTGAAAAGTCCTGTTGATTCAACAACGACTTCTGCTCCCAGATCACCCCAGGGTAGATCAGCTGGATCTCTTTCGGAAAGAACCTTTATCTCTTTTCCATTTACTATGATGCTGTTGTCTGTGCTGGAAATTTCTGCATCAAGAGTACCCAGCATTGAGTCATATTTCAACAAATGAGCCAGGGTTTCGGAATCCGTTATATCATTCACCGCGAAAATATCTATTTCACTATCGCCAAGAGCGGCTCTAAAAATATTTCTTCCAATTCTGCCGAATCCATTAATACCGACTTTTACTGCCATGTATTTTCCTCCTGAATATACATTATTAGATTTTATTTTATTCGATTTGTTTTTGTCTATAAATAGCCACTAAAAATTAAAACACATATTTGTAGTTTAGTCAAGATGCTTTTTTATTAAAAACACTTAAGAACTAAGTTCTTAAGCTATTTATCTGAGTGCGCTTACGCCTCCACCGGATAAAGCTCTTTTTATTTCTGATTCCACGTCTGACTGCTTTACCATGGAGAAATCCCCAGGAGTTTCCTGAACCAGAATTCCGTGAGCAGCACCCCATTGGACAGCATCAGCCAGATCTTTACCGTTAAGGATAGCCGCAGTTGTACCTGAAGCAAAGGAATCACCCCCGCCTGTTCGGTCTGCGATTTCTATATTCTCACGAACAACGGCTTTGTGCATCTTATCCTCAGTCACATCATAAAGTACTGCTCCCCAGTTGATCCTATCGGCTGAAAGAGCACCTCTTAATTGAGTTCCGATTATTTTTAGATTGGGAAAATCTTTAGCTACTTCTCTTAACATCTCTGTATAAGCTTCTAACCATGCGTCAAAGGAATCATCCTTATCAACAGGCCGGGTTTCATATCCCAGGGCATCAAAGAAATCAGACTGGTTACCTACCAGGAAGTCCACGTGAGGAACTATTTTCTTATTTATCTCCCTTGCTTTCTCTTTATTTGGTTCAACTTTGGATCTGTAGTTAAGATCAAAAGCCTTAAAAACACCGTGTTTACTGGCAGTTTCATAGGCTTCTATGGCAACCTGAGATGAGGTAGGTGATATAAGCGTATAGATACCCCCACTGTTAAAGAATCTGGTTTGTGACATTATGCTGTTCCAGTCTACATCACCCGGTTTAAGCTCCCTGATAGCGGAATGAGCCCGGTAATATTCAGTCTTTGAAGGTATAACGCCCTTACCCTTAAAGGTAAAGTTTATACCGTTCATCAGCGTGCCCTTCTGGTCTGTGGAGAATTTACCTTCACTTTTGTTGTTAAACCATACTATGTTTGTAGTGTCAACACCTGCTTCCCGTATCTGGTTTTCAATATTTCTGCCAATACCATCGTCTACCAGAGCAGTAACAACAGTGGTCCTGAATCCAAAACAGTATGACAAGCCTTCCGCTACGTTTGTTTCTCCGCCGCCATGCCATATCCTGCCCACTCGAGCCCTGGCTGTAGGTACATCAACAGGATCAATACGCATCATAACTTCACCCAGTGAAACTCCATCATATTTACATTCGTCTTTATTTTTTATCTTTAATTTAGCCATATATAATACCTCCCTAATTTCTTTTAATTAAACAATTTATATCTCTTGATAATTTCATGAAATTATTATAACTCTTTACTATATAATTTTCAATGAAGAGTTCTGACACCAAGCATAAATTTTATGCTTGGTGCTTGGGTTCTGACATTGACAAATCTTTACCCTTTGTTTATAATGCGATGAATTAGTAAAGCTGAATATTGACATAAAAACATATTGATCTGGAGAATTCTATGAAAATTGTTTCACAGGTAAAACTAACGGAAGAAGAAATAGCAAGATTGAAATCAGTATCACCGGATGTTGAAATAAAGATAGCGGGTTATGATTTTAAAAATGCAGCTAAGGAAATTGTAAATGCAGACATTTTCTTTGGTAGAATTCCTTGTGAAGTATTTCGGGAGGGAAAACAGCTTAAATGGGTACAGGTTTTTGGTGCAGGAGTGGAGACATGTATGTTCCCGGAGATGGTGGAAAGCGATGTAATCCTGACCAACACCAGTGGTGCTTTTAATAATGTAATGGCAGATCATGCCTTTGGGTTAATCCTTTCCATAAGCAGAGGTATCGCCAACTTTGTAAAAAACCAATTGCAGAGAAAATGGTCAAGGGATGGAGTATATCACCAGCTTTCAGGTCAGACACTTGGTATTATTGGCCTGGGTAATATTGGTTGTGAGATCGCCAGGCGCAGTCAGGCCTTTGGAATGAAAATCGCTGCCGCAGATATTAGAACAATGGAATGTCCTGTGTTTGTCAATGAATTATGGGGAATGGATGATAAAGAAGAGGTAATAAAGCAATCAGACTATCTCTTGATTGTTGTACCTTTAACGCCGGAGACAAGAGGACTTATCGGTGCTGAGGATATAAAAATGATGAAGCCCACAGCTCATCTCATAAATATCGGAAGAGGCCCTGTGGTTGACGAAAAAGCTCTGATTGCAGCGTTAAAAGATGGCACAATCGCCGGCGCTGGCCTGGATGTATTTGAAAAAGAACCACTGCCGGAAGATAGCGAACTATGGGGGATGGATAATGTTGTTGTAAGCCCACATATGGGAGGGATAGCTCCGGAAACAAGGGATGAATCCTTTGAAATTTTCCTGGAAAATTTTGAAAAATTTGTTACAGGAAAACCCCTGAGAAATGTTATTGATAAGGCGCGCCAATTTTAACTGTTGTAATCGTTAAAAAATGAGGTTCTTCCGGGTTTAGTGTGATAAATATAAGAAACTTCCTTATGCTGTCATTCCTGCGAAAACAGGAATGACAACTAAATTATATCCATTTTTTAACAATTACAAATTGGGAGAAATTAGTTGATAAAAAAGTGGCATGTCAGCATTTTATTAATGATACCCATTGGTGTAATATATGCCCTGGTTATCAGCGTTCACTGGAAACCCACCTGGGATAGTGCTACCTATATTATGCTGGGTAAATCCCTTATTACCTTTAATGGATTTAAATACATGGGAATACCCCACACCAAGTATCCCTTCATGTTTCCGTTGATGCTAGCACCTATAATTGGTATATTCGGTAAAAATTTCCTGTTAATGCGAATTTTTATTGTATTGACGGCTCTGGGTTCAATATACCTTACATACTGGCTTTTCAGCCGGAAATATAACTTCTGGTTTGGGATGGGTATGATGCTAATGACAGCGGCATCCTTCCCATTGATGTTTGAATCAACCAGGATTTTGTCCGATATACCCTATATGTTTTTTTCTCTGCTGGCTTTGGTTTTTATCCGACGATATGCCAAAGAAGAACACTGGAAAAATAAAAACGCATATATATCTGTTATACTCATGTTGGTTTCCTTCTTTACCAGATATATAGGTATGGCTCTATTCGCGGGAACCATGCTTTACATGCTTATTAATAGTTCGGGAAACCTGAAGCTTAGATTTAAAAAAATTGTGTTTATAGGGATCATATTTCTTATACCAGCATCAGCTTGGATGATTCGTGGGGCAGTTATAAGACATATTAACCCTCATCCACCGGGATTGCGGGAGTTTTTGAGCTATGAGAAAGAACTTGTAGTAACAAATCCCAGCGATCCCCATTCTGATAACGTCAGATGGAATAATTTTGTTTCAAGGATAAAAAATAATGAGATATATTATGAGCGTCTGATCGGGGATATAATACATGGTAAAAGTGCTGATATGAAAACTCGCAGCAGGATATTATCAATTATATTTCTGGTGGGTTTTGTATACTGTCTGATCCGATACAGGGATGTATTTGAATACTATGTGTTCTTCTACATACTTACTTACATTTTGTGGACTTCACTCCAGGGCCACAGGTTTCTTGTACCTATGATACCCTTTATTTTTTACTACTTTGTCAAAGCGGTGTTAATTATACCCCATGTTTTGCGTTTGATTATCAATAAAATTAAACCATCAGAGCACGTCTGGTTTATAATCAAGTCTACTTTAGTTGTTCTTATGGCATTTCTGGCTATATATCTGAATTTTGAAGCCGATAGAAACATCATAAAAGCAGAACGCATAAAACCTTATTACACTGGAACTCTGGCAGAATTTCTGAATTCGCTGGAATGGATAAAAGATAACACCAGTCCTGATACAGTAATTATATCAGGTCGTTCTCCATGGGTTTATATGATTACAGAACGCAAAACGTTCACCCCACCCTGGGTAAATAACATACAGGAAGTAGCTCAATCCATAGAGGAAAATAAAGCAAATTACGTTATATCCAGTCCTGCGGTTTATTCCTCGCAGTTTTTAACGCCGCTGATCCAACAAAAACCGGAGATGTTTGATAAGGTTCATCAGATTGGCAGTTGTGTTATTTACAAAGTTTTATGATGCTTTAAAAATAGTGGTAAAGATGAGAAACTTTTTTATGCTGTCATTCCTGCGAAAGCAGGAATGACAAGCTGAGAGGATTTTCAATTATAACCCCACTAAATCCAGAAGAACCAAACTTTTTTTACTCCGTTCTTCGCAATAACACAGGGACGTAAAATTTATGCTTGGGCTATAAGAATTAACCTCTTGACCCACCGCATAAAGCTGTTATAATTTCCACATAACAAGTAACACATAAATAATAAGGTTACGCTAAAGCGTACCCTTATTACATAATCTTACCAATTTTATGGTCTAAACCCCTTGTTTTCCCACCATTGACCAACCAGTATACATGGGCATGGATTATATCTTCCAGGGAGTCTATAGGTCTTCCCAGTTTGCTTTGCAACGCGCTTCCGTCTGCGATCAAGTGGACATCCGCCGGTTTGCCGGTAAACGATACCGTCACTTCTGAGTAAACCGGATATTCCCTCAGTTCCTTTACGATCTGCATGGTTGATTTTTTCACGTCCACAAGATGCCCTGTCAGATTATAGCACGAGACCCGATTATCTATTAATTCAGGAGCCAGAATTGTGGCTATAGCCGTATCCCTGTGAGATAGCAGGTTGAAATAGGCTTTTTGACTAAGGTCAATTACCTCGCCTTTTATTATCTTAAGTATCTCCGGTTCAAGCCCACCATAAGTAGCAGAATCTGTGTAGTAACCTCCCCGAAGGATTACCGCTTTTGATGGGTTATTAAGGTTTCTGCCCTTTAAGATGGCTTTGATTACCAATTCCTTGTTGAGTATAGATTGTCCATAATAATTACCTGAACTCGGTTTAATCGGCGCGTTATCCCGGGCCAGGGCATCTACAGGGGTTAACTCAATGCCGTTATAAGAACCCATAACCACCATCTGAGTGCCCTCCTGGTGATAGCCAAAAACTGTTGATGGTATCACCATACCATAGAGGTTGCACATGAGCTCATATTCTTCGTCACCTTCATCGGGTTTGGCGAATTTATAACCAGCCATATAAAACATCAACTGGGGTTGAGGGGGAATAGTCTTTAGATCAGATTCTGAAACTTCCACCAGGTTCATATGGTGTTGAATAACAATATCTTCATATGGCTTTACCAGTTGGTCAAATCTTTCATCAATCCGGGAACTGGATACCAGATGAACTTTAACACATGCTTTACCCGTTTCTTGAATTGCTCTCAGCAGCATAAGGGATAAATGTCTGGAAAATTTTCCCCTGGCCCCATAAATCACAATATCACCCGATATATGATCTATGTATTCCATTATCCTGTTGTCCGGTCTGGAGTGATATTCATCCATATCATCCATACTTATAGAATCTATTCCTCTAAGGTTTTTCCAGGTCATAGGCATACCTCCTGCTGATTTATTGTGCATAAAATTTCAACCTACTAAGTTGAAACAGGTATCCTGCTTCTTTGCTTGGTATTCTTAGGAGAGTGAAAAATCTCATTTCCCATTTTAAATTGGTAATTTTTATTTCTTTACTTTGTATACGAGAATAATACCAGCAATTCCGAAGATAAAATTGGCAGTCCAACATGATATTACAGGCGGAAGTATTCCATTATTCCCAAGAGCTTCAAAAAACGCAATGGCTATACCCCAATACAAAAAGCTGATAAACATGGTAAGTAAAAAGCCTACGGCTGTTCCGGCTTTGCCGAACATTACAAATAAAGGGGCACCAAGAAGGACCATAACAAAGCATGCAAAGGGAAATGAAAATTTGCTATGAATAGCAACCATATCCTTACGTATGGTTTTACCCCCCATCTTTTTATTTTCAATTATCTCCAGCAGTTCAACAAACGACATTTCCTTGAGTTCCATACCACTTTTAACCATAACTGCCGGATCTTCTCTTATAGTAATCCGGTATTGATCAAAGGGTTTCTCCTCCCATGTATCATCTCTGAATGTCCTTATAGTTCCATTTTTCAATATCCAGTCTTGTGTTTCCCAAGAAGCCTCCTGGGCGAAAATTTCTCTTTCCAGTTTATTGTTTTCCTTAAATTCCTGGATCATCAGATTCTGCATACGTTTATTATTGAGGTAAACTATATGGGCGTAAATAACACGATTTCCGGAACTTGAAAATACCACGTTAGTCTCTATCTCAGCGGAATAAGAACGGTTTTCACTTAACTGCGCGTCCTGCTTATAAGCCCATGTCACAACCTGGTCATTGAATATTATCATAACTATAGAAAGAGCCAAAGCTGCGATAAAAATTGGTTTAAATACTCGGTATAAACTTATACCAACAGCTTTCATGGCCATTATCTCATTGTTCTGAGTCATTTTTCCGAGAGAAAAGAAAGCAGCGAATAAAGCCGAAGGAGGGGCAACCTGAATTATAAATCCCGGTGTTTGATAAAGCAGACTCAGGATTGATGACCATACCGTCATGTTTCTGGATACAAATTTCCCAAGTTCTTTTTCGCTGAAACGTACTACCAGCAGAAGCAGTGTAAAGAAAAGTAAACTGCCCAGAAAATTACGAAAGAATTCTCTTATCAGATATTTATCTATGACTTTCATCTTTACGACTCATGTTATCCTGATTTGGGTTTTCTGGAGGGAACAATCTGTTTATTAAACGTGAAGGGCGTATTGGTGCTTCATGAATAGTGCGGATTATCAGCATTATGCTTGCGCCTATAGTCAATATATTGGGAGTCCATGCACCTAATAATGGTGGATATATACCAGCTTTTGCCGATTTTTCCCCGGCGGTTAGCAATACATAATATATGATTATCAGGGCCACACCTACTCCTAAACCAACCATCCTGCCACCGCGCCGTACCATAAGTCCTATAGGCACACCAATAAGACCAAAAGCCAGACAGGCAAAAGGGATTGAGAATTTTTTATATAGCTCTACAGAATATTCGTTGATCTTACCTTTACGTATATACTCTTTTCTTTGTTCGCTGATTTTTGGGGATGCTAACTCTCGCTTAAATCTATCCAGATGACCTCTGATATCATTTATGCTCATATTTCGTGGGCTGTTATATGATTCCCGCTCTTTGCTCAATTCCCCGGATATATCAAGATAAAATTCATCCTGAGAAAATTTACCCAGAGCGTAACTCTTGGCAGGATTTTTTTCATCTGCCTGGTATATGGTGCCGTTATAGAGTTTAAGCGAAGTCCAGCCTTCATGGAACAAAAGTTCACCTTCTTTCGCTGTAATGAGTTTTGGAACAGCTCCCTCCCGTTCCCATATCCTGATATTTTTCATTTTTCCAGTTTCAGAATCCATGCTCTCAAAATACCATTTTTTATCGCTTCTGGACATCTCATCCATTATAGTATCTGGTTCAAGAACCAAAGCTGGATTTTTCCTTCTTATTTCAATACTCAAACGGCTGTAAGCGTCGTTGCCTTTGGGTATAGTTATATCCATGAAAATCACCATGAATATGCTTAAAATAAGCGAAGATACAGCCACAGGTATAACCAGATGATACGTGGGTATCCCTGCTGTCTTCATGGCCGTTATCTCATTATCTGCAGCCAGACGACCAAATGCCGTTACAATGCCAACAAGAAATGACATGGGTATTGTAAGCACCAGAACTGCCGGGGAAAAATAAAACAGCATCTCCAGCATATACCAGGGATTTACACCTTTTTCAACAAAATGCTTTGTCAGGTCAAAAACTTTATCAACTAATAGAAGCGAGGTAAATGCAAGAAAAGCAAGAAAGAAAGGTGGTATTATTTCTCGAAGAGTATAGCGAGTAATTATCTTCAACAGATTAACTCCTGAACACACTTATAAAATGCAATATATATCTCTTGAGGATCATCATACATCAGAAAAGACTATTTGTCAATATGCAGTGAAAAGACATAACTCCTCAACGCATTAACCTTTACTTTATAATCAAAATTCTGATATAATGTTTCTGGAGCTAAAAATGTTATCATGAGTAAATAATGATTTTGAGGAGGAAATTCAAATGGTAAAAATCGGTATGCTGAGCTTTGCACATGTCCACGCAAATGGATATGCCAAACAGGTGGTTGATAATGAAAAAGCCGAACTGGTTTCCATATGGGATCATATGGAAGATAGAGGTAAAAATGCAGCCGAACAGTATGGTGTTCCATTTCATTCTGATCTGGATAAAATACTGGACTTAGACATCGACGCTGTGGTTGTCAATGTGGAAACTAACCGCCATCCCGAGGTAATGGTAGCCGCTGCTAACGCCGGTAAGCATATATTTACGGAAAAAGCTCTGGCTATTGATGTTGATGGTTGTGATGAAATAATTGAAGCTGTTGAAGACGCCGGGGTAAAATTCATGATTTCCCTGCCTTCCAGATGCCGAAAGGAACTTTTGCTTGCAAAAAAAGCTGTGGATGATGGAATTCTAGGTGATATAACCTTTGGTCGGGGTCGTGTAGCCCATTCTGCGTCTCTGGACAAATGGTTCAGCGGCGGGAGTGCGTGGTTTGTAAATGCTGAAGAAGCCGGTGGCGGAGCGTTGTTCGATCTGGGATGTCACAGGATGGACGTTATTCGATGGATGATGGGCGAACCTAAAAAACTTATGGCAATCGTAAATAACTTCAGCCCAAATTACGAAATTGATGATAATTCTGCCACTATAATTGAATTCGCCAACGGTGGTATTGGTGTTGTGGATGTTTCTTTTGTGCATCGTTCAGGCCCGAATCCCTTTGAGCTTCTGGGAACTGAAGGTTCAATAACCATGGGTGCAGGCCCGCTTTCCCTGACCAGCACAAAGATGTCTGATGAAGAAATAAAGGAATATAT
>WJIO01000181.1 GCA_014730235.1 Candidatus Poribacteria bacterium | reverse complement strand
GGGTCAGCGACTATACTGTTCTGATCGTATTTGCCGCCCAGTATCTTTTTCCATTCCTCAAATGTTTTAGCTGGACATTTACCGGCCATCGTTAGCTCTCCCCTGGGCTTCCAGAGAATATTATAATCGGAAGCCGCGACCCGGTCATCGCTCCAGTTGTAGAAATCGTAGATCGCCCCGCCGCTGCCCTCGAAGTAGTATATATTATGGGTGTAGACGTGTTTATCGGCTCTTTCTTCGGCCATATACAGGGAGCTTATGGCGGCGTCGTTTTCCGGACTTATAATCAGTATGTTATTGATAATCTTGTTGCCGATACCTTTTGCATATATAGGCTGAGTTCTATTTGTTCCTACAACACCGTATATTATATTATTGGTAACGGTAAAATAGTCTGTAGCATCGTCCAGATATATACCCATCTGAAGATTAAACATGTCATTCCCTACATTTTGGATCAGGTTATGGTCGTATACGTTATCCCGACCGGGGCCCCAGGATTCCATAGCGCCTGTATCCTGACTGTCCTCATTCACATGATGTATATTGTTATAAGCGATAAGGTTATGGCGGGAATGTAGAAAATCGTGGCGGTTTTCCCATGTTATGCCTTCTATCTGCTTCCGAAGAACCTGATAGCGCACACCCTTTATAGTAGTTGCGTATCTGGGCATATGGTGTATATGATTATGTATTATCTTATTGTGACCGCTCTGGGAGATGTTGACACCATAACCATGACCGACCAATCTGCCACAGTGATGTATATGGTTATTCTCAACCACGTTATACTTGTTTACATCCGGTTGTCCTGGTCGCAAGCCGTTAATTGATACACCATGATACCCATTAAAACGAATAAGATTGCCGTATACATTTATATTCTGGGCATGACCGGTTATGCTCATGCCGTGATTATAGCCGTTCTCCACCTTACAGAAGCGTATAGAGCAGTTTTCCGCCCCTGTAATATTTACCACATGGTCGTTGGATATACAAAGATCAAGCCCTTCAAAATGCAGGTTTCTCACCAGCCCATGCTCAGCATTACCCTGAATGGATATAACGTTGGGAACTGTTGATGCTACTATATTTTGCTGTGACACCGGATTTTTGTTAGGGAGTATATATATCTTCTTTTTACTCCAGCTAATCTGGCATTCACCGGGTTTATCCAGTAATGAAAGCACATTCTGGACATAAAAACGGTTTCCCGGTTTCATGGTATTGACCTGCTCAGCCAGAGTAATTACACGATTCCGGCCGTCTATGTTTGCCAGCGGCACATTTGCGCTGAACCAATCGTGATTTGGCCAGATAAAAACCCGGGCATCTGAAATATCCCATTCATGGGGTTTCAGATCGCCTTCTCTATATATAAACTCCGTCCTGTCCTTATCTTCAACTGGCTTCTCAAGGTTAAAATAACCCCCATCAGGTTTACGGGCCAGGTTCATACGCCTGTTATTTTCAAAAACCTGTTCTGGTTTGCTTTCATGGGGAAAATCGCACTCCCATATTCCGTCTTTGTACGGTTTCCAATCCTTTAAAACTGTTCCACCGATAATCCGCACCTGTTGACCTGATTCAGCCTTATAGGTTACAGAATGTTCTTCATCTCCCGAATCCTGTTGATTAAACATAAGGGGTTTATCGAGGTAATAATCCCCACCCCTGATTATTACCAGAACATGGGAAGTCAAACCTTCGCTTATCTCTTTGCGCACAGCTTCCCGGGCCTTTTGTATTGTGGCGAAGGGCATGGAATCTGTGCCGGGATTGCTGTCTTTGCCATTGGGTGAAACGTAAAATTTAACACTGTTATCTGAAATTTCGGAAGACATAATCTCACTCCCTGTAGTAAATACCAGTAAAGTCAAAAGTATAAATAGCATGTTGTATTCTTTCAATATTTCATCACCTGTAAGTTTGGTTTATTCCATAGGATTTTTGCTATGAATACGCTGTTATCGCTGCCGTATTTCTCACAACCCACAGGCTGCATCCATTCGGCATCAATAACCCATGTCTGCTGTTGATTTAACTCCATGACACCAAAATTACCCAGCCTTGCCCCGCGTTCCGGTATGATAATCCGTTCTGTATCCCGGATTACACATAATTTTTCTG
The DNA here is from genome assembly GCA_014730235.1 of Candidatus Poribacteria bacterium. Taxonomy (GTDB): domain Bacteria; phylum Poribacteria; class DTPJ01; order DTPJ01; family WJIO01; genus WJIO01. The sequence goes on along the minus strand of WJIO01000181.1, from coordinate 21,376 downwards.
TATCCACCCGGGCCATAAACAACGGTGCCCGGTGGCGAAAAACGTGATCATTGTCAGCACCTCTTCGGGTATACAGCAGGAACAAGCCATCGCTATGGCTGGCCCAGTGTTGCTGGGTGTTGTAATTACCAAGCTCAGAACCATCGTCAAAAGTCCAGGGCTTGGGTGAACTAAAATGCAGACCATCATCACCTACAGAAACATATCCCTTTACGTCGTTACGCATAGTCAGGAAGAACCTACCCTTATGGACTGCGAGGGAAGGTTCACAAAGTCCTCTAGGCTCTTCAACTATCAATTCATCACCGTGATCCAAGTAAGTCAGCTTTTCACCATCAAAGCTACAACGAACTACCGTCGCTGAATTGACAGGATCACCCTTTTGGGGTGCATGGAAATACACAGGCAGTAGAATAGTACTGTCTTCCAAATCCACTCGCTGGGTGCTGCCAGCACCGGATGAAAAGAATTTTTCATCATCGGGCATTTTTAAAATTTTCCAGGGAGTCCATGTCTGGTTGTCTTTGTCATATACAGAATAGGCTGTATCCCGTCTTCTGGGTTCATGTATTAAAGAGTTATTCCTGTAACGGGCTATATGTCCTGTGCCCAGTAACTTTCTTGTTTTAGCATGCCATTTGGGTGTAAAATCGCATATACAGGCCTGTACCCCGTCGGGTTCTTCCCGCCTGCCAAGGCCGGAATGCTCCACAGGCCCTGACCATGTTTCGCCCATATCTTCCGAGCGCATTTCGTTTAAAGCGTAAAAAACATCCGATCCGCTCAGTAATAGTTTCTGCATGGTAAGTATAACAACAGGATTCTCACCTTCTGTATCAGGAGGAATTGCACCAGCCCGGGCATGAACCCAGCATGTTACCTTATCAAATCCGCTTATTATTGATTTTAACTCAGTTTTATATCCAAATTTATCAGACATATCCCATTTCCCTTCTGAAGAAAAGACTTTTATCGGATTAAGGAATGTGTTTACTGCAATTACAGTTGCTCCTTTTAGAAAAATTCTGCGGGATATATTCATGATTCCTTCCAATTACATTGAATCCATCTTGACTGATTTTCCGGTCTCCGCTGACTTAATCACAGCTTCGATCAGTCTCATATTTTCCCTTACTTCTTCGGGTTTAACGGCCAGTTCGGCCCCTTTGTTTAATACGTCAGAGATATTTTGATAATAGGCCTTCCAGTTTCCCGGTATAGTATCCAGAACCATCTCTTTAACCTCGCCATCAACTTCTGTAACTACTTTTGCCCTGTTATCCGGGTCTTCCTGTGCCGCGTCTATATTTCCTTTTATCATGGCAGGTTCCTGGGGATCCAATCCATATTTAATTAAAGTTCCGTTATCCCCCAGAACAAACCATCGAGGTTTTTTGATCCTGCATATATTGCTGAGTTCAATACCGTAAGACATACCATTTTTAAAACGAATTATGGTATTGAGATGGCTCTCTATATCAATATCCCATTTCCGGTGATGAGTATCGCAGAAAACGGTATCGACTTCCGATGGAACAAGGCGAAGGGCTTGGTCTACCAGATGCGCGCCCCAGTCATAAATCTGACCGCCAACCTGGGCTTTTACTCCCCTCCAGCTTCTTGGCTTACCGTATCCAAGTATAGTCGTCTGAATAAGGAAAACATCACCTAAAAGACCATCTTCTATGACTTTCTTAACGGTTAAATAGCCGCCATCCCACCTTCGGTTCTGGAAGATGCTTAACATTACATCATTTCGCTTGCTGGCATTTATCATTTCATCAGCTTCAGCCACAGTCATACACATGGCTTTATCCACTACCACATGTTTGCCTGCATCCATTGATTTTATTGCAAGATCGGCATGGGTGTCATGGGGTGTTGCGATAACTACCAGGTCTACGTTATCATCCTTAAGAAGCTCATCAATATCAGGATAAGTTTTTACCTTGCGCTCTTTTTCAGCATTTGCGCGTCTCTCAGGATCTCTGGTTGATATGGCATACAGGTTTAAACCTTCCGCTAAACCTATAAGATAAGAATGAAAAGACCTTCCCGCAAAACCATAACCTACTACAGATGCGTTAATCATAATAAATTCCTCCAGGTGTATTGATCTGATTTGTATTAGAATGCTTATAATACATATTTTATGATATACACCCATTGTTTACAAGAAGAAAAGGCATACATAAACTACTGAGAATTCTAAAAAATCTCTAAAACCAATGTTTATAAGGATTCAGCATGAAGAAACAGATGAAAATGCTCAAAGAATATAGTTCTATGTCATTCCTGCTTCAAGCTTTTTGAAAAAGCTTGAAGCAGGAATGACAGCCTGATAGTATTTTCATTTGCTAGTGTCTCTTTAAGCACAGCAACATATGGTTTTAGTTAATTTTAGAAATATCAGAACTATTAATCCAACGTTTTCCGTTGACAACCCAATATATAAATTTTATACTATCAAAGTATGGACATATAAAAAATATCTGTAATAAAAAAACAGTTTAACCAGAGGGTATATAACATGCGGAAATCATTTATTATTTTTATTACATACCTGCTATTTTCATGTTTCTTAATCCATAAAAGCCATTCAGAGGAATTTCCAAAAGAACTCAAACCCCCGCCAGATTCGGCAGTTAATCAGGGAACAAGAAGAACTATCAGTAATTCACCCCTGGATGGTGTTACATTACTTACCGGTATATATTACCCGCTTCAGGGAGAGGTAAAGGATATATACGGAGGCGCTTTTGCCATAGGCGGACAATATTGTTTTAATATGAGTCGTTCCATAGATCTTCTGGGAGCCGTAAGCCTGATTAAAAGCGATGGCGATCCCTACTACGATGATCCGACATTTTCATCCGACAGATTATCCAATATACAGCTTGTACCGTTTGAGCTTAGTATAAGGCAGCGGATAGCCTTTATGAAATCGTTGCAAGGTTTTGTAACTCGCGGTTTGTATTTTGGAGGAGGGATAAACTATATAAGGGCAAGGGAAAAGGTCGCCGATATGTTCACCACCAACGGCGGGGATTTTGGAATACATTTATTTGTAGGCCCCCAGGTGTTTTTTACAAACAATCTGGCCTTTGATGGGGAAATCAAGCTGATTATGAACGGCGTGGATATGCGGGATTCTAACAACGAATACTCTATGAATCTGTCAGGGCTGGTTATAAGAGCAGGATTATCATGGTATTATTAATACAATCGGGAGTTGAAAAATGAAAAATATATTTTGCCTGCTAATTTCTATAGCAATTATTCTGATTCCTTTTGACGTGGACGCGTATGTAATGGTTTTTTATCGCGATTATCCGGTTATTTATGAAATATCTCACCGTTCTATAATTATCTACGACAGAGAAAATCAAAAAGTTGGTCTTGTACCCCAGATAAGCTTCAGGGGATCGCCTAAAGATTTTTGTATTGTAGTACCAACACCAACTCCGCCAAGGTTAAACACAGTAAACAGGGATGTTTTTTATGAAGCAGAATATCTGACAAACCCCGTATGGAGACAAAGAGGTTCAGGCTGCATGTTCGGTAGTGTAGCTGAGGAAGATTCAGATGTGGCCGAGGAGCCGGGAGTTGATATTATTGACGAACAGACTGTTGGAGAATTCAACGGAATAACCTTATCGGCTGATGACCCCGATGCTTTGATAAACTGGCTTGAGGAAAATAATTACAACTATTCGGTTCATGATAAAGATATTGTGGATTATTACATACAAAGGGGATGGTTTTTCACTGTGGTGCGGATAGATGGTAAAACGGATCCGGGAATGTCCGAATATTACAGGTATAATATCAACCCAATCCTATTCAGATATTCAGCCAGCTCATTGATTTACCCACTGCGCTTATCGTCTATTAACTCCGGGGATAGAACAAGTATTGAAATGTATATAATTTCAGACACAAAGATGACTTTCCCGGGCTCAAGAATTGAATATGCCAACAGGATGGATGAAGATGAGATAAAAAGTATAATAGATAGATTTCCGGCTTTCGGAGGGTTAATCGGTCAATATCGCTATTTGACCAAGTTGAAACGGACTTTCTCCATACTGGAAATGGAAGAGGATATTGAAATTGTCCCGGCTTCTGACGATAAAGAATTTAAGCAAATAATATACAACGGTGTTTCTTCATGGATAGACTTTATACCCCTGGGTGTATTCATATTTTTATTCGTTGTATTCAGAAAGATTTATAAAAGATTTACATTTTCTAAAATCTAACCGAAGTAGAAACCCGGTGAGTGCTGCCCAGATCATCATGACCTACAAAGGCATAGTCCACCTGGAAACTGGACATTCTCAGGCCTGTTCCTACTGAAAGCTGACCTTCGTCCAGACCAGCCCTGAGAGCCAGTATATCTACAAGCCACCACTCCAGTCCATAGTGCATGGTGGTATCATATTTTGTATCAACATTCCACGCCAACGTAACAACGCTTTTAAGTGATGTTATATCAGCAGTATAGGCGGCACCGAATTTAACGCTTGCGGGTATTTCCTCCTCGTGTTCTGTGATTCCCCACCTGATCCTGGTCTTTGGTAAATCCTGGAAATTTATCCCGAATCTGAAACCCTTATATAACTCATACAACGCCCCTAAATCAAGCCCCCACCCTGACGACGAGTGCTGGCCCAGAGATTGCCTTATTATCTTAAAATTAAGCCCCATAGACAGCCCCTCGACGACATTAAGACCATAGGACAGGAATATTCCGTCTTCTATATCATCAAAGTAATCAGCGATATATGGCTTTTCAATATAATATTCACCAGGGTCTTTAATCCCGTTGTCATTCTTGTCATCGAAATCCTGGATCATGTTTTTATTTGAATCCACATATCCTGTACGAGGTATATCCTCAACCCCTAGCCGAAGCCAACTTATGCCAAAAGCACCCAGAGGTGATTTTGGGTGAACGTAGCTAATAAAATTTGTTCTGACAAGGCTGTCAAACTGCTGGCAGTGCATAAAAGATACTTCCCGGTATTCCAACGCCGGAAGCCCACCAGGACTCCAGTATCCTGTAGTTCCATCATCGGCTACAGCCACAAAGGCTCCACCCATGCCTAAAGCTCTGGCTCCTGCGCCTACATTCAAAAACTCACCGGCGTATTTGTATTCATCCTCAGCAAGTGTTGACAGATTGAGTATTGATATGATTATGAAAGATAGTATTATGATTGATGAGTTTTTATTCATTTAATACCCCTGTATTTTAGACGCTGGAAACTGGACGCTAGACACTTGAACGGGCTAATCCTTCAGCTATATTTGCAGCAACAGAAACAGTCGCCCCTCCGTATTTGTGTAACCAAACCATACATCTCTGATTTAGGAAACGAATCCGTTAATCTATATATGTCAACTACCAGATCATCGGCCTTTTGCCATGCCAGTATATTACGAAAATTTCTCATATTATAAATCTTAGCCAGTTTCCAGCGTCTAGCGTCCAGTGTCCAGTGTAGCATTCCTGATCTTCGACCAAAGACTAATAAAACTAAGATCCGTTGCCAAAACGGGCGAAGCTCCGGTCATGGCTATTTTTATTTCATCCTCAGTCAGTGCCTTTGCCCAGATTTTCACCTCGTCATAAGCGCCATTTACCGTATAAGGTGCTGCATGTGCAATATTGACTGAATTGTTGGTAAATACAACCGGTTCATCAAATTTTGTCTCTTCATTACCGTCAACATAGAAATATACAGATGTTCCATCGGTTTTCATGGTTATATAATACCATATATCGGTTTTTACCTTGGCGCCGCTCTCGATCCAGACTTTAGAAGAATTAGGTGTAAAACGAAGATCCTCAGCACCTGAATTTATTGTTATACCATAAGAGCCATCCTTTTCAAAGAGATGATTCCATTCAGGGGCAAATTCGTTAAGTCTGAACCAGAAGGCAATTGTATATTCATCCATATCCCGCAGGCTATCAGAGTCCGGTATCTCAACATTAGCACCGGCTGTAAATTCCAGGGCTGTGCCGGATTTACCTTCGATCCAGTTTACATCGCCGGTAATAGTTCCATCATTTCCGTTGCCGCTTTGGTCTTCAACCACATCCTCCCCCTGATCAAAAGACCAGTAACCTACAAGGAATTCATCCTGCTGAGATGAAGCTGTGTTGACAATCATAAAAATAGATAAACAGATCATAAATACGCTGATAGAAATTTTCTTAATCATCCCTGATCTCCCCCAAAAAGAAATTTAAAATTTAGCTTTTGATCCTGAAATTATCTGCCATAGGACAATCTCTCTGCTAAATAAGGTGTAAGTTCTGCCTTTATTATTTTTCTTTGAGTTTCCTCGATATTGTAATCTAACCTGAAAAATTCTATCTCCATTTTATCAGTATCAAATACTACCATAGAGGCTTTAGGTATATTATCCCTGGGTTGACCCACAGAGCCGGGATTAATGAGATATTTAGTATCTTCGTCAATGGATAGCTTATGGTAATCAGATTTTACAGCCTGACCGCTTAGCTCATTTGTCTTCAAAGACCATATAACGGGGATATGAGTATGCCCAAAAAATTTAACCTGTTTATCCGAATATTCAATAGCTTTATACACTGATCTTGGGCTTAGTATATAATATTCTTCATCCCAGGGAGAGCCGTGCATAATGCAAAATAAATCATCCTGATCAACAGGCCCTTCCGATAATTGTTTTACATATCCTTTATTTTCTTTTGATAGTTTATCACGAGTCCACAAGGCCGCGTCCTTTGCCGCATAATTAAAGTCGCTGGCATCAGAAAGCTCTACAGCAGCTTTATCGTGATTTCCTCTAACGGCAATAATTGGTTCTAGTTTTTTTACTATATCCACCACTTGGTTAGGATTAGCACCATATCCGACTAAATCTCCCAGAAAAACATATTCATCTATCCTGATGGTTTTGGATTTAAACATAACCGACTGTAAAGCTTCCAGGTTGCTATGTATATCACTTAGAATAAAGTATTTCATATTTCCAATCTAATATCTATCGTCTTTGACTGATTTGATGAGAGTGTTCCTTTACCAGGTCTTTAGGACATGATTTTACAAATATCCATATACTGGGAACCATTATAAATAATACTACGGTAGTATCGTCCAGGTGGCCTATAAAAGCATAAGGGTCAGGTAAAAAATCAAAGGGAAAGATAATATATCCAATACAAATGATACCTGCAGTTACTGGCAATATCTTTTTATAGGCTGGCACCCTTGGGTCTTTAAGAAGTCTCCAGAAAAGCCTTATAAAATTTGGTATATGATATATCAGCTTTAATAATTTAAGTGGTGTGTAGTTATTCATCTTAAATATATCGCTTATTGAATTATATTTTCACCTGTTGGTTAATTAACCAACAGGTGAAAATATAGAGATTATATATCTATTCTCGCTTATTCTTTTTGTCCATAATATCCATGATTGGTCTTATTACCTCTATTGGCAGAGGGAATATTATAGTAGAGTTTTTCTCCACCGATATTTCCGTCAATGTCTGTAAGTATCTCAACTGAAGTGCGGCTGGTTCTTTGGATATTATGCTGGCAGCATCCGATAATCTCTGAGAAGCTTCGAATTCACCGTCTGCATGTATTACCTTGGCCCTTCTTTCTCTCTCAGCTTCAGCTTCCCTCGCCATTGCCCTGGTAAGCTGTTCGGTTAATTCCACGTCTTTAACTTCCACTGCTGTAACTTTTACGCCCCAGGGGTCGGTAAGTTTATCCACAATGGTTTGAAGTTCCATATTGATCTCTTCTCTATTAGAAAGAACATCGTCCAGTGAAACTTGACCAAGAACGCTCCGAAGGGTTGTCTGAGCTATCTGTGATGTAGCCTGTAAGTATTCCTCTACTTCTAAAAAGGCTTTCTCGGGATCTACAACTCTAAAATATGCAACAGCATTAACCTTGACTGATACATTGTCCTTTGTTATAACTTCCTGGGATTGGACATCCATAGTAACAATACGGATGGGTATTTTAGTCATTCTATCAATCCATGGAAAGATCAATCTGAAACCCGGTTCTTTTGTCATGTGGAATTTACCAAACCTCAGCACCACACCTCGTTCATATTCTTTTATTATACGAATAGAATTCACCAGTATAATAATAACAACAATAACGATTGGTATCATCCACATCCATGGGGATATACCACCATCACTGCCTATCTGTCCAACAGCCATTTGCCATATGTCCAGCATATCTTAAATCTCCTTATCTTTCAGTTTTTCAACTTTTAAGGTTAATCCTTCCGCTCCAATAACCCTAACTTTCTCTTTTGGAAGAATGACCTCGTCGCTTATGCCATTCCAAATTTCACCGTGCAGGAAAATTTTCCCCTCCGGATTGATTTCCCTTTCACATACACCAACAGCACCCATAAGCCCTTGCTTTCCGGTAATTGACTTTTTTCTATGAGTTTTTATCACCAATATCATTCCCAGTATAAAAAATCCCGCCGTTACCAGCACAGCAGGGAGGATTATTTGCCAGGATATTTTAAATATATAAGCAAAAGGTTCAGCCGAATCGATTAACATTATAGAGCCTATCAGCATTGATATTATCCCCCCTATACTGAGTATACCATAACTTACTACCTTTACTTCAAGGATAAATAGCACCAGAGCCAACAGAATTAACAGCAGTCCGGCATAGTTTATGGGTAATGTCTGAAGAGCAAACAAAGCCAAAATAATGGAAATCGCACCGGCAACACCCGGAAATATAGAACCGGGATTGGACAACTCGAAGAAGATACCATAGAAACCTAATATAAGCAGCATGTATGCAATATTAGGATCTGATATTATGTTCAGCAACCGATCCCGCAGATTCATCTTCACCCGCCGCACTTCCGCATAACGAGTATTTAATACGCGTTCACCAGCTTCTGTTTTTACTTCCATACCATCCAATTTTTCCAGGAGTTCCCCCATATCTTCGGCTACAAAATCAATTACGTTCTGTTCCAGGGCTTCTGTCCATGTGGATGATATGCTGTCTCTTACGGCTTTTTCAGCCCATTCCACGTTTCTTCCACGTTTTTCGGCTATCTTTTTAACCTCTGCCACTGTATGTTCGATTATCTTGTTTTTAACGTCATCATCCATCTGCCCACCGCCTACAGCTACAGGATGAGCAGAGCCGATCTTCGTGGTTGGGGCCATGGCCACTACATGGGCGCTTAAAGCTATAAAAACACCCGCAGAGGTAGCCTGAGCGCCTTCCGGGGCCACATAAACCACAATAGGCAGCGGTGACACGAGAATGGCCTTATAAATATCCTCCATAGATTTCTGCAATCCGCCGGGAGTATCCAGCCTGATAATAAGACATTCCGCACCATCCTCATTGGCCCGGGTTATAGATCGGGTGATAAATCCCGAAGTTACTGGGTTAATGACAAGATTATCGAATTCAAGCAGACTAACCCAACAAAGGGCTGAATCAGCCATTCCAAGAATAAGAAGGAAAAGAATAAAGGGCAGTATATATTTTTTCATTTTAGATCACGGCCTATAAGCCTGTTTGTGAGAGGCGGGAATTGATAATTGATATGTCTTCTGTTATATTTACGCCTTCTTAATTATAACTCAGAATGGTCTCTATTTCAATTGATTTCTCTATTTTTAACTATTAAAATAAAAAAAATGAGAAATCAATGTCACACTTTGACCTTTTTCTGTGTCATTAGATTAAATATATTTCTATAGGAGGATTGCCTAATATGAATGATAAATATTATATTGAGAAGTGTCTTAACGGAGATAAAATAGCATTTGATTTTTTGGTAAATAAATATAGAGCTTCAATTTATTCCCTTTCTTATTCAAAAACTCGTAACTTTCATGATGCTGAGGATATTACTCAAGAAGTTTTTGCTAAAGCATACAAAAATCTATCAGATTTAAAAATAAAAGACAAGTTTTCTTCATGGCTTTATGTTATCACTACAAATACATGTAAAAATTTCTTCCGGGATAAATCCAATCGCCTTGATAACAGATATATAGAGGATCAATCTTCAAAAGAGCTGTACTCTACGGCCGTATACAGGTATCGTGAAGCTTTGATGCAGGAATTTATTCAGGAAGCACTGGATTCGCTGTCAGAAATATCAAGTCAGGTTTTAATGCTGCGTTACATTGGCGGAATGAATAGTATCCAAATTGCAGAATTTCTTAATATATCTCCCGTCGCGGTAAGGAAGCGTTTAAGCAGAGCGCGAGTACAGCTTACAGAGGAGTTCTTCAGAATAATGAATAACAATATTTATAACTGGATACCATATAGCTGTATTCCAGATGCTAGGACAGGTATATGGTCTATCAAGGATGGGATATTACATTATAGTGGTACAAAACAACGCTCTATTTCCTATTTAACATTAGGAGATAATTCATGGCGAGATTACACTATTACCTGTAATGCCCGGATGCTAAAACCTATGTGGAAGTTTTCCAGGATTATATTTGGCGTTCGTATGACAGAGATGCCAAGGAATGAGCATGTATATTATGTAATGGGTCCAACCCCTTGGGGAGATTCAGCCGGTATTGGTGTATTTCAAAATAATGGTGGTTCCAACGAAAATTGGGAAGTTATTAAATTTGAAATGGAAAAATGGTATAGATTGAAAGCTGAAGTTATAGGCTGTAAACACAGGTTCTTCATAAATGATAATCTGGTGGTAGAGCATGAAATCCAGAAATATAAATCTGGCAGACTTGGCATTGGGTGCGCCTGCGCTGAGATTGAATTGGAAAATGCGCAAATAGAGCTAATGGATGAGAAATATTCGGATATAGGACATAAACCTATTCCAATAACAGGAAGATTTTTCTCTTCATGGGGTAAGATAAGGAGGAAATAATGAAATTTACGTTTATTCTGTTTTTTATATTATTTGTTACGCCAGTTTGGTCAGGATTGTTGATTGATGATTTTAATGATGGGGATTTCAATGGCTGGTCACCCCATAACTGCACACCGGGTATGCAGTGTGGTGAATGGTCAGTAAATAATGGAGTTCTTCATTATATGGGCTCAGCTCAGAGAACAATATGCTATCTTACAATAGGAGAAGATAACTGGACAGACTATACGGTTACATGTAAAGCCAGAATGCTTCAAGAGTTAAGACCTGGTTCATTTTCCAGAATTATGCTGGGTATTCATATGCAATCTGAACCAGGCACCAATCATATCTATTATGTATTTGGACCATCTTTAGGCGCTGTAACTGTAGGTATAGGAGTTTTAAACGGAGGGGGCAACGAAAACTGGGCTTTTGCTGATATCGAAATGGGGAGATGGTATGAATTAAAAGCAGAAGTAGTAGGAACTGATTACCTTTTCTATATTGATGATGAATTGGTAGTATCTCACAAGATCAACATGCTACCATCTGGAAAAATTGGTCTTGGATGCTGCGGCGCTGAAATAGAGTTCGATGATGTTATTATAATGGGAGATAATATTCCTGATCTGGATTCCAATTTATCAGTAGATTCAGATAAAATACTTTCATCTTTATGGAGTAAGATAAAGCATTTGGAATAAATACATAATTTCGCTTGCTTTTAAAGATTTCATCCAGGTTAAAACCGGTTATTGTTTCTTAACGTATTAATGATTTTCTGATAGAAAACCAAAAGGAAAAACAGCACAGCACCGATGCCTTTAATCAGCAGGCTTGGAACAATCAGTAAGATTGTGCTGGTGATCATTAATACCCGTTCCCATACAGCCAGTCTGCCTGATAAATATCCCACAGCACCAGCGCCCAGGGCTACAATTCCCAGGGCTACGCTTAATATGTGTATAATTCCCATTTTCCATTCAAACCCCAGAAGAAGAAACATGGGGGTATACACAAAGGCAAAAGGAACAATTGCTTCGGCCAGGGCCAGTTTAAACGCAGTAAATCCCGTTCTGAATGGATTTGAACCGGCAAGACCTGCCCCGGCATAAGCCGCCAGGGCTACAGGTGGAGTTACGTCAGCCAGAACACCATAATAAAGCACAAACATATGAGAGACCAGCAATGGTATGTTAAAATCCCTCAGGGCTGGTGCTGCTATCATAGAAAGGATTATATAGGTGGCTGTGGTAGGAAGTCCTGAACCAAGTATAGTGCATGCAGCCATAGTGTAAAGAAGCGTAAAAAACAGATTCCCGAAATTAATGAAGCCCAGGTTAAAAAAATCCAGATGGGCAAAAAAGCCTGCCGTGCTTTTGGCAAGATTAACAGTCATGCTGGCAAAGCTCAATCCCAATCCCGTAAGGGTGGCCGTTCCCACAATAAATCCAACACAGGCACAAGCTGCTGTTATGGACAGTGAACTACGGGTTCCCCATTCCAAGGCTTCGATAATCTCCCTTAAGCTTAGACGGGTTTCTTTTCGCAAATAGCTGACCAGTATTGATGAAGTAATTCCCCAGAAAGCCGCAAGGAAAGGACTGCGCCCGGTTATTAGCAGGTATATAACAGCCACAAGAGGTATTAACAGGTGTCCCCGGTCTATAAGACATCGTTTTATATCTGGCAGGTCTTCTTTAGGAATGCCTTTGAGACCTTCCTTGGCTGCCTGAAGATGAACCATTGTGCCGATACCCAGGTAATGCAAAAGCGCGGGAATAGCAGCCGCTGCGGCGATCTTTATATAGGGCATACCTATCATCTCTGACATAATAAAAGCCGCCGCACCCATTATGGGCGGTGTAATCTGTCCACCTGTAGAAGCTGTTGCTTCAACAGCACCGGCAAATCGGGAACTGTAGCCCATACGCTTCATCAGTGGTATGGTAAAAGAGCCCGTTGTTACGGTATTTGCAATTGAACTACCGTTTATTGATCCTAACAATCCGCTGGATATAATGGCGACTTTGGCAGGCCCACCCTTTGAACGTCCAGCCAGGGCCATTGCTATGTCAATAAATAACTGCCCTAACCCAGTTTTTGCCACGAATATGCCGAATAATACAAAGTGAAAGACGTATGTGGCCACAACACCCAAGGGGATGCCGTAAATACCCTCTGTGCCCAGGTACATGTGTTCTATAATGCGCTTGACCGAATACCCCCGATGCGACAAAAATCCCGGCATATAAGGCCCAAAGTAAGCGTATATAAGACACAAAAAGGCCAACACTGGTAGATCCCAGCCAATAGTCCGTCTTGTTGCTTCCATGACTAGCAGTATAGCGGATAAACCGAAGATTAAATCCAGATTGGTGGGCAAGCCAGACCGGGACACAATGCCCTCATAGTTCACAAAGATATAAATGGATACAACCGCGCCGGCCAGGGCCATGATTATATCAATGTAGGGGATGTGCTTTTGACGATAAAACTTAACACGCATGGTATAAATAATGAACCCGGTGATCACAAGGAATACCGGAACCCCTATTGCTATATGAAAATTCAGTATTTCTTTAAGACCGAACACAGCAACAGCGGTGCCGACCAAAGCTGTTAAACCATCGCCTATCCAGTGTTTTACTTTTGTTCGTTCATTATATCTGGCCGGATAAAGCAGAAATATTAACAGCATAGTCACCGTAAGATGGACAGAGCGATGCTTCATGTCCATCAAAGCCCCGAATCCGGCTGTATAAACATGGAAGATAGATAATCCGCAGGCTATAACGGTTACAATAATAGCGGCAATACCCTTTACTTTACGGAATCTAAACTCCGGGTCGTATTTCCCTATTTCGTCATAGCTTACAGATAGATCATCTGGCATTTAGGCATTCTCCATTCTCACCCGAATATGCAATAATACGTTGTTAAACATTTCTGATAGATTTATCCTGAGATCATTATAAACAAATACATTACCATAATTTCGCTGAACCCTTAAAGGTATTTTATTTATTTGAATATATCTGTTGGATATTTTAAATTTACCGTCTTTATCCACAGAGAACTTTTCGCCTTTTTTAGTTTTAAAGGGTAATCCCGCGCTGTGGCCTGAAAACATGGTAGATACTAATTGTATATCATAATTTTCGCTGATCTGGTATTCGTTGATAATGTTAGATAGTTCCAGGGAATGTATGGATTCAAGGGTGAATTTATCGTAAGGTTCAACTTTCCTGCTGAATACCAATTCGCCAGTTTCAGGATTGACAATCTCAAGCATATAGATCTTTTGATTGTTCAGATATAATAAAAAGAAAACAGTTAGAACTATTACGGATATAGATAGGAATATGGAGAGATTTTTCAAAGTGATTTCGTCTGGGGCACGCCTAAGCATGCCCGAGCTTTTATATTATAAAGATCCCAGCTTAGGATGTGAAACTTCTTTATAATATTTTTCCGCACCGGGATGGATTGGTATACCAAGACCGTCCAGAGCAGTTTCCAGAGTTATTTCCTTGCACTTATCGTGGACTTTTTCCAACTGGTCTCTGTGTTCCCATAGAGCTTCTGTAAATTTATATATAAGTTGAGATGGCTGGTCGGCATCTACTATCCACATGGCCATGAGGTTAAGGGTTGGGGTGTCCTGATCTACTCCTGCATATGTTCCAGCAGGGACGATAGCTTTTGTGTAATATTTATTTTCATCAATCAATTCCTGCATCACATTCTCATCAATAGGCACAAGTACAATATCGGCAGTGGCTGACAGGTCAATAATGCTGGACGTAGGGAATCCGGCGGTCTGGAAAGCCGCGTCAGCCTGGTTGTCTTTTAACCTCTGGGAAGCGCCGCTGAAGTCCAGAAAATCTTCCTTTATATCGTCGTATGTCAGGCCATGAGCCGCAAGTATTTTTCTTGCGTCAATCTCCGTCCCGCTGCCCGGTGCGCCTACCACAACCCTTTTATCCTTGAGATCATATACACTTTTAATACCTGATGATTTCTTGGCCACGATCTGTATAGTTTCAGGATACAGTGAAGCAATGGCGTTTACATTCTTTGCTGGTGCTTCATCGGAAAATATCTCAGTGCCTGTATAGGCCCAATAGGCCACGTTGTTTTGGGCCAGAGCCGATTCTATTTCGTGGGTTCTGATAAGGTTGCAGTTGGCCACAGAGGCATTTCCTGTTTGGGCTGCCGCGCTTGTTTCTGGTACATGCTGGTTGAGAATCTGGGCCAGTGCGCCGCCAACCGGATAATAAGTTCCTCCAGTGCTTCCTGTGGCTATAGAAAAGAACGTCTTTTCATTTTTACCGCATCCTGCAAACGACAGAAACAGGATAATAATAGTTATAAAAGATAAAAATGTATTTTTTTTCAAATCATACCTCCATAAAAATTTATAATATATCCAGAAGACCAGGGATACCGGGCATAATATAATCTGGCTGAACTTCCATAAAGTCATCCTCAGAGTGGGTGGTAAGCACAGCCGCCGTCTTCATTTTAGCCCTTTTACCGGCGATAATATCCATTGCATGATTGCCCACCATGATAGCTTCTTCTGCTCTGCTTTTCATCAAATTCAAAGCATCTGTAAGATGCCCGGGATGGGGCTTTACCTGTAATACATCATCCCTTGTCAATAAAATATCATATACAAGGTCAGCTACCTGGGTGGATTTTAATACACCGGCCCGGCAGTTTCTGGTTACAATACCGATTTTTATGCCTTTATTGTTTAATTCCCTCAGGGTATTTTCAACTCCCGGCATTGCCGTTGCCTTTGCTGAAGCTTTTACCTCAATATCTATAATAAGATTTTCTGCTCTTTGTCTGAATTCCCTCGCCAGTTTGGGGTCTTTTTCCAAAAGTCCGGTGAATATATACTCGAGAGATTCCAAAACATACAAACCCGTTTCAGGAATTATGCCATACTCTTGCCCCAGATTGATGATACCCTGTCGCATCTGTTTAAAGTCAATATCTATCTGAACCAGTGTACCATCAAAATCAAACAAAACAGCATCCAAATTTTCTTTCATGTATCCTCCCATCCGGTTGCTGTAAGTATAGCATCATGAATTCATACTGTCAACACTTCAACATGAGTCCCAAGCATAAAATTTATGTCCCTATGTTATTGCGAAGAATGGGGTAATAAATAAAGTTTGGTTCCTTCGGGTTCAATGTGTTAAAAATAAGAAACTTCTATATGCTGTCATTCCTGCTTCAAGCTTTTTCAAAAAGCTTGAAGCAGGAATGACAAGCTGAGAAAATTTTCAAATTATAACCATACTCAAACCGGAAGAGCCAAAGTTTTCACGGACATAAATTTTATGCTTGGACATGAGTCCAGGGATAATTTTACACCCCTGTTTTATTGCCACACTTAACTCTGAAAAGCCAATCATTCAAAAACAGCGAAGTATAGCTTTATTTAGCTTTTACATCAAAGACCATCATTACATCACCATGGCGGATATATAGCTTTCCATCACTTATAACCGGATGACCCCAGTGCTGTGCGCTTCCCTTTTCGATCCTGAAAGAACTGACCAGGGCAAATTCATCCGGGGTTGCTTTTACAAGTCCCAGATTCCCCTTGGCCTCTTCATAACAATACAGCATACCTTCAGCAGCCAGAATTGATCCCTTGTTGTGCCATTTGGTATCATACATGGTTTTGCCGCTTTCCCAGTCCAAACATAACCAGTTTCCGTTGCCATTATTGATCCAGTTAGACCCATAGATGTAACCATCAACCAGAACAACGCCGCCATGATGAGTATCCAGGTCCGGATTTACCCATACCGGCTTTGCGCTCTTGCCATCGTCTGAAAGCTCCAGCATTACACCTGTGTGGTTGTATCCACTGGTGACGAAAATCCCTCCATCGTGGTATACTGGCGTTGGTATGTTTATGTCCCCACCTTTTCCTTCTTCAGGGATGTCTTTATAAACAATTTTCCATTCGATATTACCGTTATCTGCGTTGACACCGATAATGTAAGTTCCTGTAACAGTAACTATCAGTTTAAGATCACCAATTTCAACCAGTAGGGGTGAAACATATCCGCTCTGATCGTTAAGGGTTTCAGACATCCACACGGTTTCACCTGTCATCTTATCCATGGCCACCACAGTTGTCTTATCGCCGCATGGGGTATAAATCACCTTGTTATCCACGATCAAAGGCGATTCAGCCACACCCCAGGCCCCATATTTACCCTCAAACTTTTCATATCCGGGAACAGACCACTTGATTTCACCATCAGTATCAAGACATACAACTTCACCTGTACCGCTGATTACATATACATAATCACCGTCAACAGTAGGTGTACTACGGGCGTCAGGGAATGATTTTGTATACGCTTTGCCATATTTAGTCTTCCATTTGGGCGTTCCATCAAGCTCAAATGCGGATATATATTCTTCGTTATCATACATGCTGGTTATGTAAATAACCCCTTTTGATATAGAAGGCGAAGAAAACCCTTTTCCCAAATCTTCTATAGTCATTAGAAGCTCTGGACCGCCTTCGGGCCATTCCTTTAATAACCCCGTTTCCTTGCATATAGCATCACGTCTGGGACCTCGCCACTCGGGCCAGTCGTCTGCTTGAACTAATCCTGTAAAAATAAGTGTAAAAACCGAAATTAATATTATGATTCTGTATGTTTTCAAATTTCAACTCTCCTTTAAATTTTCAATTTACAACATCTGCTCGTTCGATAAGCTCATTTTGCTCTTTTATTGATAAATCCACAAAACGCGCGCTGAATCCTGCTATACGGACCACCAAGTCACCGTATTCCTCCGGGTTCTTCTGTGCTTCCCGGAGAACATGGGCATCAAGGCAGTTGATCTGTATCTCCTGGCCACCTTTGCTAAAAAATGTTTCCACCAGAGACATAACCGATTCCGGTGATGCAGTGCTTTTAGGTAATGTTATATTAAGGTTATATCCACCCCGGTAGTTACTCGCTGCATCCAGCTTCAGAACGCTGTTTATAACCCCGGTAGGGCCTTCAGAAGCCGTACCCGTCTGAGCGCCAATGCTGTCCGCCACTGGAGTCCAGGCGTAGCGACCATCCGGTGATGCGGCAATACGTCGTCCATCCACATGGTGCAAGCTGCGCACAACATGACAGACCATGTGTGGGCCTGTATTAAATTTTTCATCAACCGAGTTTAAAACTTGCTCACGCATATCCACAAGGATTGTAGCCCATTGATCCGCCTGATTGTTATCATTTCCCCATCTTGGTGCAGATACTAACTTTGCCCGAACAGAAGCATCATTAAAGTCATCCTGCATAGCCCGGATCAATTGAGTCATGGACATAGAGCCATTCTTAAAAACAACCCTCTGTATAGACGACAGAGCGTTGGCTGCATTAGTAAGTCCACGTTCATAAACACCGGGAAGTCGGTATTTCATTCCCAATACTAAATCCTTACCGTTTTTAATACACCCCTGCATCAAAGCGGAGGTAAAGGGTGTAGGTACGTTTTCTGCCATTCTTACACGATGCTTCTGACCATTTTCCCGCGCTCTTGTTAAACGTTGTTTCATATTTTTTTCCAGGGCTTCCAGCAGTTGATCCATGCTCTGTATGGAATCAGGATCAGGGTGATCCAGAAGTGTATCATTAAGCATAGCAAGATACTGAACAGTACCAGCCACAGCAGTAGATGAATCAGCCGAACGACCGGGAATTCCCAGTTCGTTGCAACCGATAACACAGTATTCCCAAGCATCTTCCGGCGTGCATCCAGCATTTATAAATCCTTGGGCTGTAGGCACATCGTTGATAAGCAGGGGCATACTTACACCTCTCGCCAGCATGTCAACGGCCTTTTCTTTTGCCTTCGGGCTTATATCATCATGCCATCGCAGGAAAATATGGGGATCGCCTATGCGTATATCATCACAGGCTTCCATAAATGCCAGGGTAATTTGGTTACACTGGTCTTCACCAAGATGATTAAGACCGCCAACAGTTGTGGCCTGGGTCTTTGATCCACGTCCCAAGAAGGAATTACCGGCAACTTTCAGCATAAAAGCAGAGATCAGGTTGTTAGCGTACTCAAAATCAAACGAATCATCAATAAACGGTGCCAGCACCCGATCTGGCAGACCTATGGATATGGACATACCATGACCTTCAATGGCCGTAACCAGATGCACCAGAACCATAGCCTGCAATGCCTCAAACAGGTTTTTCGCAGGCTTTGCCGGAACGCGACTGCATGCCTCTGCAACCCTGAGATGAGCTTCCCAAATCAAAGGATTTTCTTCTGATGCTGCGGCTTTCTGAGCTTCTTCAGCATATCTTTCAGACCAGTCTATGACAGCTTGCAGGCCGATGATCATTGCACCGCGATATATACTTTCTTCACCATTTGTTTCAGGGTAACTTTTAATTTCAGCGATAATATCCTCAAGTCCACAGTGAACCACTCTCTGGAAATCCACAGCCAGATGACCAATACCGGAGGAGCCGCCGAAACTTCTGTCCTTCCAATAATCCAGTATATCCCGGGGAATCTGGCCATCCAGAATTCCCTTCAGACACTCGTTTTCAATGACTACCTGGGTGTCGTTATTCATGCCGTGTTCGGGTATAAGCATCCAGGCCCTGGGCCTGGATGATGTGTTACCGGCAAAAATGGGGTTGGATTTCAAATCCAGGTCCATGTTCTGAAGAACATGGTTAAAGGCTTTTGCCCTTTTCAGTGGCACAGGATAGGAATCAAACATCTGGTAGGCTTCTGTGATCAATCTGGCCCTTTGTAGACATACTGTATCAGTTGTGGAAACAAGTTCATCGCGTATATTCCGGATTAGCTCTTTCATTTTCTCTCACCTTAGGGCCATTTGCTCGTTATACCAGGCTACGTTTTCTTTTATCATTTCCCTGACAGGTAGATCATAAGGACATCTGGATTCACATCCCCCGCAGTCGGCACAGTCTTCGGCTCTTTTTACAAGACCGTTACCCCATTCACCAAAGAAACGCTCTTCCGGGAAACGTTTGGCGAAACTGCGAAGCCTTGTTAATGCGGATATAGGCAGTTCTTCGGGACATGGCTGGCAGTAGTCGCAGGCCCGACAGAAGCGTTTGCCCAGTTCTTCCTGCATGTTCTTTATAGCCTGACGGTCTGCATCTGTTACCTTTGTGGTCGTTTCCACAATGGATATAATCTCCTGCATCTGATCCAGGGTTTCGATTCCCACAATGGGAACAATGTGGGGAAATTGCTTGAGATACTTAAACGACAGGCAGGCATCGTCCAGAAGACCACCGCCCATAGGCTTCATAGCTATGAAGCCTATGTTATTCTGTTTACACAGATCCAGGAGTTCGTCCTCAGATTCGTTGCTGATATAGTTAAACGGAAACATGAGAGTCTCGAACAAACCGGACTTTACAGCTTTTATGGCCATGTCCATCTTGTGGGATGTTATGCCTATGTGACCTATAACCCCCTCTTCTCTGGCTTTTTGTGCGGCTTCCATTGCGCCGCCGGGAGCAAGGATTTTTTCGTATTCATCCTCTCTGCTGACGTTGTGAAACTGGTATAGATCAATATAGTCAGTCTGCAACCGTTTAAGGCTTAACTTAAGATGCTCATTATATGTCTTTGCATCGCGACCGGGGCTTTTGGATGCAATTACCAGACCACCACGACGATCCGAAACGGCATCGCCGATACGCTCTTCGCTGGTTCCATAGCCATTGGCAGTATCAATGTAATTGACACCCATGTCAATACAAGCCTGAACTACTTCCACAGCTTTTTTATGGGTTAGTCTCTGTATTGGTATTCCGCCAAAACCCACTTCCGTAACAGCTAAATCTGATTTACCTAATATTACTTTACGCATTTATTAATTCTCCTTAATACCACAATAAGATTCTTCGCTCCGCTCATAATCTAAAACTTTAAAATAATATGGTTCTTCCGGGTCCAGTGTGGTTATAATTGAAAATTTTCTCAGCTTGTCATTCCTGCTTTTGCAGGAATGACAGCATAAAGAAGTTTCTTATCTTTACCACACTGGACCCGGAAGAACCAAAATTACTTATTCTTTATCAACTTGTTGTGAAAGAGTTCTTATGCTATTTTTTTCAATCCATTCCCGGATATTTTCCCTTCTGCCCTGGGATCTTCCGACCCAGCGACCAAGATAATAACCAACATTCAGTAAACCTATAGATATTATCAACCAGTGGATAGTTGTCATTTTTTTCTCCATGAGGTGGGATAATGGGCTTTGCCCATTAAGAGAAGGGTTAATATTATATTAAAAATTGCTTATGCAATAAAACTAACACCAAACAGGTCCTAAATATTTCTATCCACTGTTTCCGGAAGAGATTTATTGTTTTTAAATGTTTGAGATTGCTTCGCCGCTCTGCTC
>WJIO01000180.1 GCA_014730235.1 Candidatus Poribacteria bacterium | reverse complement strand
CTGAGAATTCTAAAAAATCTCTAAAACCAATGTTTATAAGAATTCAGCATGAAGAAACAGATGAAAATGCTCAAAGAATATAGTTCTATGTCATTCCTGCAAAAGCAGGAATGACAGCCTGATAGCATTTTCATTTGCTAGTGTCTCTTTAAGCACTGCAACATATGGTTTTAGTTAATTTTAGAAATATCAGTAAATATCTTTTACTGTATCTCCTTTCCCGATGTTTATATATTATAACCCAACGTATATAGTCGTTTATTAACTAAAACATCGGTTTGTAGATATGAAAATTTCAAAACATTTTATGGCTCTTCCGAATTGAGTGTGGAAACAATTTAAAAACTTTCTAAGCATCTTATTCCTGCGAAACTCTTATTCCTTTTTGCTCAAGCTTTTTCAAAAAGCTTAAAGCAGGAATTCAGTAGATCCGCATAGAGACTGGATTCCTGCTTTCGCAGGAATGACATATTTTGTAATTTACCATCATTGTAAGGGTATTATTCTAAACACATTTTTCATTTTTTAACGATTACAATCAATAACTGAGGGAAAATCTTTGAATTCAGAGTTGGAAAGAGTTTGTGCTGTAATTCTGGTCTGAAACAGCATGAAAACATCTTAAAATAGAGAGACGAGAAATAAACTATAGAAATTAGTCATAATTAATGTTATTATTGATACCGGACACAAAAACAGGAGTAATCATTCTGTAACCTAAAAAATAAGAGATAATTCCATGAGTAAAAAGAAAGAAGACGTCGGATTGCCGACTGTGAGTAGAGGAATAAATAAAAAACACTGGAAGCTGCAATTAAAACCGGTTGGTATAACCTGGCCATGATCGACACAACACCAGCCGGCTGGTACAACTGGGAAACTAAAGACCTGGAGAAAGATACTCCTTCCCTTGTCGAAATTCAGCCACTGCTAAAACAGGCAAGAAATAATGGCATCATTTCTATTATCCTTGAATTAACAAATATGGCTCTTCCGGGTTTAGTGTGGTTATAATTGAAAATTCCCTCAGCTTGTCATTTGCTAGTGTCTCTTTAAGCAGAACAATATCTGGTTTTAGTTAATTTTGAGAAATATTAAAGAAATAAGAAAGGGGAATTATATGTCTAAATACTCCATCGGACTTGATTTTGGTACAAATTCAGTACGCGCGTTAGTTGTTGATGTGAGTGATGGTAAAGAAATAGCGACCAGCGTCTGGGATTACCAGCGAGGTGAAGCGGGAATTATTGTTGACAGCAGAAACCCACATCTGGCCCGTCAGCATCCAGCCGATTACGTGGAGGGTATCGAAGCCTGCATTACCCATGCCCTGAAAGAAGCCGCTGATGTTGATGGATTTTCTGCTAAGTATGTTATCGGAATAGGTGTGGACACTACAGGAAGCACGCCCATGCCGGTGGATAAAGAAGGTGAACCTTTGGCGTTTTCAGATAAATTTGGCGATAATCCGGCAGCCATGGCCTGGTTGTGGAAGGATCACACCGGATTTGCCGAAGCTGGCAAAATAACAGAGCAGGCGGAAAAGACCAGACCTCAATTTCTGGCAAAATGCGGCGGAACTTACTCATCAGAGTGGTTCTGGTCAAAGATTTGGCATTGCATGAAAGTTGCTCCTGATGTTTTTGAAGCAGCTTATACATGGGTAGAGATAGCCGACTGGATACCGGCAGTTCTTACAGGCACCACCCATCCGGAAAGAGTCAAAAGAGGTATATGCGCGGCAGGACATAAGGCCATGTTCCATTCATCCTGGGGCGGTTATCCTGATGCGGAATTTCTCAGCAGTCTTGAACCTAAGCTGGCCCAGGTCAGAAAAACACTGCCTGATAAAGCATTTACAGTAGCCGATGCAGCCGGTGGACTAACTGACGAATGGGCGGAAAAATTAGGTCTTCCAGCAGGCATACCTGTTGCTGTAGGTGCTTTTGATGCTCATCTGGGTGGAGTTGGCTCCGGTATACAGGAAAACGTCCTGGTTAAAATCATGGGTACTTCCACATGTGATATGATGGTAACATCTCTTGATAAAGACTTACCCGACATTCCCGGTCTCTGCGGCATTGTCCCTGAATCAATCCTACCCGGATATTATGGACTGGAAGCAGGTCAGTCAGCCGTAGGTGATATTTTTAACTGGTTTGTAAGTAGAATTCAACCCGGCGGCGAGGATAAAGGAACTCATGAAGTACTAACAGAACAGGCGGCAAAGATTAAACCGGGAGAAAGCGGATTACTTGGTCTGGATTGGCACAATGGCAACCGGACAGTCCTGGTTGACCAGAGGCTTACAGGTATGTTATTGGGTATGACCCTTCATACATCCCCGGCCGAGATATACAGAGCGCTTATCGAATCCACAGCCTTTGGCGCAAGGGTTATAATGGAGCGTTTTGAGGAATACGGTCTGAAAGTTGAAAGGGTGCTGACCTGCGGCGGAATCCCCGGAAAAAGTCCTATGACCATGCAGATTTACGCCGACATCATGGGAAGGGATATTGAGATTGCCAAAGGCAGCCAGACTTGCGCATTAGGCGCAGCCATGGCCGGCGCTGTGGTTGCTGGTAAAAAGGCCGGTGGATATGATAATTTCGACGATGCGGTGGAAAGCATGACAGGTGTTCTGGATACAAAATATGTACCTGATCCCGACAGCGTGAAAATATATGACGAATTATTCGGACTTTATAAGCAGTTGCATGATACCTTTGGAACCCGGGAATACAGCCAGAACCTTCATCATGTTATGAAAACCCTGTTGAATATACATGATCAAGTTGTTGATGAAACTTCATAAGTCCAAATCACAGGATTTCCTAGTAAAAACAAAAGCCCTTTTAATTAAATTAAAAGGGCTTTTGTTATCCCATGTAACGGAATCCATAATGAAAGCTGTATATAATGCTAAAATTTAAGAACCCTGATGTTTCTTACCGCCCTTCATGCCTTTCCAGGGAGGGGGGCCTCCTAATCGAATCTCAATAGTTACCTCTTCTGTTACCGGATCACCATTCTCATCAGGATTTTGATAATTATAGTCGAATCAATATATAGTTAATGTCAATCATTTATTTGCCGATTAAATCCCTGGGTTTATAATCTACAGGGTCAGGCCAATCCGAGGGAACTGTATTTCCGGTTATTCTGGGTTTTATGGGGCATGTCCAGCATGGTTTTTTGTCATCATAGCCATTATCCAGCAGTTCCAGCACAACTTTCAAAAGATCAAGCAGTCGGAAGTGAGTTACCAGGCTTTTACCCACATATAACTTTTCTTGCAGACTTTGCCTTTCCATTTCCGCTTCGATATATTCCCCGGATTCTGTCAAAGGGCACGGATACTCCCGCCATCCCCATGTCCTGTGGTATGCTTTATTTCCGCTTGTTAATTTTACGGGATATTGCTCAGTTCTATAACCAAGACAAGAAACACGGTTCATAGTTTCAGCGACATGTTTTGCTGTGGTGGTGTGGTGATTTGTACCCAGGTTTAATTCATAGCCTCCGTCTCTGGCTATCATTCCCAGGGGTGAATCTTCGCCCATTGTCAATGTGTTATGATGGTTTTTTGTATATCTTTCAGCATCTTTACCCCAGGCTGCAAAGGGATGGGTGGGATTCAGGCTTCGGTAAACATCATCCATACGCCAGAAGGTATCAGGTATTAGGCCATTTGTACATGGGGTTTTCAGGGGATCATATACATCTGGATTACGCTTGTTAAATGGAACACCATGATTGAATGACGGCATGAGTATTATACCATCTTCACCAACTATATCCATCAAAGCGCGGATTACTGTTTCAGCACCACCCTCAACCCAACCAAAGGAACTCAGAGAACTGTGAACCATTATCCGATCTCCCTTGGCTATATCAAACTTTTTCAATCCATTTCTTATTTTCTGGAAGGTTATATTCATTTTATATTCTCATTAATTTTCAGTTCTGGAGAAAAATTCATTATACAGACGTTTTTGTTTCAGTATCATCTTTCACTGCTTTTATAACTTCAGCCAGCATCTTAACAAAAAAAGTATAACAAAACCCAAAAGGCTCTTCAAGCTAATTTAACCGGAGCTGCCGAAATAAGCATCTTTTCAGTAATATCCCTTGATCTGGAAAGTCAATTTTGTTAATCTATGATTAAATAGAAATATTACAAACAAACAACTCCAGAGGTAAAAATTATGAGATACAGTATATTTGTCTTGATAGTCAGCTTTGTTTTTTTTGCAATGCTATGCAAAAAATCCTGTGCGGCAGAAACCATCAGCAAACTGGATTCTGACAAAACTTTAATCGTAAATGGTAAAAGGTTCTTTGCCATCGGAATTTATTATATACCAAAGAGTGAAAAACCTTTTCAGGAACTTGCCGAAGCGGGGTTTAATCTTGTCAAATGCGGAAAAAGGGAAGAACTTGATGCCGCCCATGAAAATGGACTTAAGGCATGGATGTCTTTTGGCGATCGTTTGGACTTATCCCGGGATGAGGAAAAGCAGAAGGAGGAAATCAGGAAGATTGTTAATGAATTCAAAGACCATCCAGCACTGATGATATGGGAAAGTATGGATGAACCAGCCTGGACATGGAAGAAACCCTGGAAACCAAGAGCGTCAGCAGAAGGTCTGGCCCAGGGACATAAATTTGTTAAAGATATTGATCCCGAACACCTTTTATGGATAAACCACGCCCCGCGCAACACATGGAAAACCCTGGCAAAATTCAGCCAGAACCTGGATGTGATAGCCTGTGATGTCTATCCGGTTATATCCAGAGACATTGATGCTGAAAATACTTATGCCATAATGCTTAATGGTAAACAAACTGACCTGGCTAACCTGACTATTAGCTGTGTGGGAGAGTATATTGATAAGCTGAAAAAAGCCGCCGGGAGTAAACAGGCTGTGTGGCTTGTGGCCCAGGGATTTGCATGGGATGACAAGCTTTTCCCCACATACCAACAGATGCGATTCATGGCTTATAACGCCATCATACACGGCGTAAATGGCATACTTTACTGGGGAACTCAGGCAATGCCTCAGCCATCGCAGCACTGGACAGATCTAAAAAAAGTAGTCAGGGAAATTGCAGATATAGAAGCTATAATAACCTCGCCGAACATCTCCCACAATATTAAGAAAGACTATAAAGAGATGGGATACTCCATAGATGCAGGTGTTGAAGTCATGCTAAAACAATACCAGGGCAGCATATACATGATTACGGCAAATACCAGCGTTGGCCCTGCTGAGGTGACGTTTTCAGAATTACCATTTACTGGTGAATCTGTGCAGGTATTGGGTGAAAACCGAAGTGTTAATATTACATCCGATTCATTCAAGGATAAATTTGAACCTTATGGTATTCATGTATACAAGAAATAATAAGAGTTAGAAAATTTGCTTCTTCCGGGTTTAGTGTGGAAATAATAAAATATTATCTAATAAGAAAAAATATCCTCTGTTTGTCATTCCTGCTTTCGCAGGAATGACAAACTTATACAGGTTTTCATATTTACCACAATAAACCCTGAAGAACCAAAAATTTAAATAACCTTTAAAACCCGGATCATATTGAGAATTAGCGGCAAATAGGGGGAAAGAAATTGAGATTAATTATTGTTAAGAAAAAATACATTATCAAATTATTCATAACGCTGTTTTGTTTTATCATAATCACAACTTTCATTAGTGGATGCGATAAAGAGGATGAAGAGGATGATGAGTTTATTAATCCATTGGAAACCTCGATTGGATCTCAGGGAGGAACGGCTTTTTCCGCCGATGGAAACGCTGTATTGGAAATTCCGGCGGGGGCGTTGTCATCTAAAGTAACAATTGTCGTGGGAGAATCATCGGTTATTCCTCATGGTACAGTTGGCAAGGCCTATAAGTTTGGCCCTGAGGGTCTGAAGTTTAATAAACCTGTGGATATACGTTTTCAATATGATCCTGAAGATATACCAGCCGGTGCTGCTGATTATGATCTTGTATTAGGTAAACAGTCAGGAGAACGGTGGTCAGAAGTACCCAACTGCAATGTGGATATAGCTAATCACAAAATTACTGCCTTAATAACAGGTTTTAGCATTTATGGAATTTTCTGGCCCGAAGCACCTTCTTCAGCGGCTGAATATTGCAATCTTATCAACGATCAGGTTTGTAAAGTGTTGGACGCTACCCGGGAAATGAATAAAGGTATGCTTATGGTATTCCGGGCATGCGAGCATGATTTTACTCAGGAATATGACCCATCAGATGAAAACTTTTCATCCCAGGAGATTGATCTGTTTCTGGCAGGATTTGAACGTTTCGGGGAATCCGTTGTACCGCTTGAAGAAACTTTACTGAAATTGGAAGAACTGGAAAACGCTGTTATGGGCTTTTGTGCTCCTTCCCGAATTAACCAGAGACATAAAACCAATGATTGGGTTGATGATTTTAATTCTGTAGCTCATCCCCTTTTAGGTAAATTATATGAAATCAGCGGTGTAAAAAGCCTTGTGGATGAAAATATGCCATTAGTGCCACTGATGGATAGGCTTTCTTACATGCTCAAGGTTAAGATGTTGACCTATACAGGGATGGTTATAGATACCATGTCCATTGGAAATGATAACGCTTATCATTGTCAGAGGGCATGTCAGTTAAATAAACTCTTTGGGGAAAAATTTGGTAAGTATTTTTATAAACCCCCAACATCAGAAGTATGCTCCCAGGACAAATCAAAGATCAGGGCAGAAGCCTTTAACATACTTAATCAAAAGATGAGTTCGGCTAAAACTTTTAAAAAGATGTCAGGTTTATCCCGGGAAATGGCCGGCTGTTTTCCCGATTGGATGAAAGAACTCAAGAAATATGTTCCTGAAGCTGCTGCTGATGCAACAACGACTGGAGGAAAATATTACTGGGATTGTGTTTCAAAAATCTGCTTGAAAAGCGAAATTCTGGATAAAATTGATCATCTTAAGCTGGCATCAAAAGCTTTTGAAAGCCTTCCACCAATTCAGGCCCCGGGGAAATTTCCCAGAGTAACCCCTGCTCATGCCGTCGTTTTCCTGGTGCCTCACGATCTGGCAACCCATCCAATACTGGTACAGGCCACCGTCGCCCAGGGATCGGAAATGAATATCACTGAGCCATATACAGGAACTTACAGTCTATATTTTTATAGCAAGGGTAACTATCCTGTTATTATTGATAACGTTGAAATATCTCACGGTAACCAGAGCATTGAAATTCCGGATATTCAACCTCTCGAGGGCATAGCAAATCCCCTGTTTAGCGCCCTGACAAACAGCGAGTCAAGGACGGATTTAGATCCCCCATATCTGCCGCCATGCCCGACATGCGGCGGAGGAAAAAATTATCTCATTACCCATGAGGGTAGGATATTAAATGAAGATATAATAGGTATTGAAGAAATCTGGACGAGTGCGGAATTTACATTTGAGTTTGAGAATGATGAAGCTATTATAGAAGTTCCCTATATAGTTCATAAGACTATCACACCTAAAGAGTGGGATGATGGCAGTATTTTTGTCTATTCACAATCATCATTTACTCTACAGGGAACTGCCCGATGGCATATCCTTAGAAGGATTCGCGATGGCCAGACATGCTATACAATAAATTCCGTCAGTGAACAGGAGGAAGAAACCAAAACATATTCCATATCCATGCGAGATCCAAAAGGGAATGTTATGCTTATTAACCCGGTGGCAGAAATCTCAACCTGGCCTGCACCACTTCCAACACATACTGAGTTAGGCTGTGGCGATTTACCCCATACATGGGAACGTCATGATGGTGTACCACCAATGCCTTTACCTGAAGGAGTGAATTACAAAACGGATATTACTGTGACTATAGAGGAAATAGAATAAATGAAAGATAACATGAATCGCAGAGAATTTATTAAAAACTCAATAGGACTGGCTGCTGGTATTAGCACAATTCCCTATGGTTTTTCTGCATCCGGAAATAATAAAGGAGATAAAATGAGGCAACCCAATTTTGTATTTATATTGATAGACGACCTGGGCTGGAAAGACCTGGCCTGCTGTGGAAGTGAATTTTACCTTACTCCTAATTTGGATAAACTTCGGGATGAAGGGGTCAGATTTACCAATGCCTATGCTTCTTGCCCCGTTTGTTCGCCTACCAGGGCCAGCATAATGACAGGTAAATATCCGGCTACTGTTGGTGTGACAAATTACATCGCCGGAAATGAGCGGGGTAAGGTTATAGGTGCACCTTATACAAAGCATCTGCCGCTGGAGGAAAAAAGCCTGGCCAGCGCATTAAAAGACGGTGGTTACAACACATGGCATGTAGGCAAGTGGCATCTTGGCGGTGAACCATACTGGCCAGAAAAGCATGGTTTTGATATAAATGTAGCTGGCTGTCATTGGGGTATGCCCAGCAAAGGATATTTCAGTCCCTGGGGTAATCCAAAGCTGGAGGACGGTCCGGAGGGTGAATATCTTACAGATCGCCTGACCGACGAAGCGATAAAGCTTATCGAAAATAACGACGGTAATCCCTTCTATCTGAATATGTGTTACTATTCGGTTCATATACCCATTCAGGCAAAGCAGGATAGGATCGAAAAACACACCCAGCGTGTAAAAGATATGGGTCTGGACAAGGAAAAAACCTTTGAAGAAGGTGAATTCTTTCCATGCGAACACAAGAAAGACCGGCATGTAATACGCCGCCTTATACAGTCCGATCCCAAATATGCCGCTATGATTGACAGTCTGGATGAGAACATTGGCCGGCTTATAAAAGCTATTGAGGATTCGGATCAGAAGGACAACACCGTTATTGTATTTACATCCGATAACGGCGGTTTGGCTACGGCTGAAGGCTCTCCCACATGCAACGCGCCCCTGTCTGAGGGTAAGGGTTGGATGTATGAAGGCGGAACAAGAGAACCCCTGCTGATTAGCTGGCCCGAGGTTATTGAACCAGGAAGCACCTGCGACATTCCGGTTACAAGCCCTGATTTCTATCCTACATTTCTTGAGATAGCCGGTCTTGATCTTATTCCCCAGCAGCATTGCGATGGTGTAAGTATACTACCCCTGTTAAAGGGTAATAATTCACTTGACCGGGATGCCATATTCTGGCATTATCCCCATTACGGCAATCAGGGTGGCTCTCCGGGCTGTTCAGTCCGATGCGGAGACTATAAGCTGATAGAATTCTTCGAGGACGGAAAGCTTGAGCTTTACAATCTGGTAGAGGACGAAAAGGAAGACAATAATCTGGCCCAGGACATGCCACAAAAGACAAAGGAACTTCACGAAATGCTGGTAGACTGGCGGGAAAGCGTTAATGCCAGAATTCCAGAACCAAATCCCGATTATAATAGAGGAAAAGAAAATGAATAACACATTCGTCAAGAACAACCAAAATCCCAATATAATATTTTTCTTCACAGACGATCAGCGCTTTGACACAATCCACGCGCTGGGTAACGATGAAATTATAACACCAAATATTGACTCTATAGTCGAAAACGGAACAACCTTCAAAAATAATTACATCATGGGCGGAACTTCCGGCGCAGTATGTATGCCAAGTCGGGCCATGTTAATGACCGGTAGGACTTTATTCCATCTGGAACGCCAGGGCCAGAACATACCTGAAGATCACATAATGCTGGGTGAAACGCTGCAGAAAGCCGGTTATAACACCTTTGGCACAGGAAAATGGCATAACGGCACAAGTTCCTATGCCCGAAGCTTTAACTCTGGTGGTGAAATATTCTTCGGAGGTATGGACGATCACTGGAACGTGCCTGCTTTTAACTTCGATCCTACGGGAAAATATGAAACCCGATGTAACCGAACTGTGGATTTTGTTACACAGCGGGTAGTCCAAAGAATGTGCGATCATATACATGCGGGTAAACACTCCAGCGAGCTTTTCTGCGATGCAACCATTGACTATCTGGATAGCTATGAAGATGATGATCCCTTTTTCATGTATGTGTCTTTTATGGCCCCTCACGATCCCCGAACCATGCCCAAAGAATATCTGGATATGTATGATCCTGAGCAGATAAAACTGCCGGAAAGCTTTATGTCAGAGCATCCCTTTGATAACGGTGAACTGAAAATCCGGGATGAAATGCTGGCCGGATTCCCCCGCACACCGGAGGAAATCAAGCGACACATTGCCGCATATTACGCCATGATAACCCATGCCGACACGCAGATAGGTCGGGTGTTGAAGACATTGGAAGAAACAGGAAAAGTCGATAACACAATTATAGTTTTTGCAGGTGATAACGGCCTTGCCCTGGGAAGACACGGCCTTATGGGTAAGCAAAGTGTCTATGAGCACAGCGTAAAGGTGCCGCTGGTCATGAGTGGTCCGGGAGTGCCAAATAACACGAAGAGCGAAGCTTTTACTTACCTGATAGACATATACCCGACTCTTTGTGATCTCTGTAATGTAAATATACCTGAAACTGTGGAAGGAAAAAGCCTTGTTCCCGCTATGAGTAATCCGAAAGAGAAAATTCGTGAAAACCTGCTTTTTGCTTATACAAAATTACATAGAGGTGTAAGGGATGAACAGTTTAAGCTTATTGAATATGTAGTGGATGGAAAGCGAACGACCCAGTTATTTGACTTGAAGACAGATCCACATGAAACAAAGAACCTCGCAGATAATGATGACTATTCGCATGTAATAGAAAAACTGCGCAAAGAGCTAGTCCGCTGGCGGGATGAACTCGATGATACCCAGGAACAAGGTCAGATTTTTTGGGATGGATTTATGAAGGTTTAAGATGTTATTAAATCCAATCTCAGAATTCAGTAGCTATAAAGCCAGACGTTTTACCAGCTTTGCTACCCTTGCTCCCCGGCGTATACATTCGTTTCTGCTTCTATCGTCGGGTTTGCCTACTGCTATAGGGCCGTAGTGGTCGCTTTTTGAATCTCCCTGAATTATCATGCCGTGTATCATCAGGGCTTTGAGCATTTCCATGACCGTCGTTTCATTGCCGCCACCAACGCCGCCGGAGGACGAAAAAGCCGCACCGACTTTACTCTCAAGTTTGCCATGATATTTGACACTTTCGTCAATCAGCTTCTTGAGTTCTGCCGCCATTGTGCCGTAGTATGTGGGTGATCCCAGAATTATGCCATCAACTTCCAGTAAATCCTCGGGCTTTGTATCCTGAACCCTCTTACATTCCACATTTAAACCTTCATTTCTCACACCTTCGGCAACAAATTCAGCCATTGCCTCTGTGTTGCCTGATCTGGAATAATATATTATAAGAACTTTTTGCATGTTTCACACCTCCAATTTATTTTATTTTGAATAACAAAATTATTCGCTCTACCAGCTTTAACAGCTTACCGTTATCCCGGGTAGAGCGAATATATATTATATCAACCCATCTTTAAGGGCCAATTCTGCTGCCAGAACCAGGTTTCCTGCCGCTCCTCTGACTGTATTATGGGCAAGAGCAATAAGCTTGATCCTGTGCTTATCTTTGTCATGCCTGATACGGCCAACAGAAGCTGCCATGCCGTTACCCAGATTTCTATCAAGCTTAACCTGGGGTCTGTATGGATCATCAAACAGAACCACAGGAGGCTTAGGCGCTGTAGGCAGATCCAGTTCCTGAGGTCTGCTGGTAAAATTCAGGTAACTTTGTCTTAAATCTTCAATTTCCACGTCATTTTCAAACTCTACGAAAAGGGCTTCAATATGTCCGTTAATGGTGCATACTCGATGACAACTGGCTGAGAATACTGCTGGAAGCAGATTAACCTCACCCTTTGATTCATCAAGTTCACCAAGTATTTTCAGGTTTTCATATTCAACCTTTTCCTCTTCACCCTCAATATAAGGAATGACGTTATCTAAAATGGCCATAGAAGGAACGCCATCATAGCCTGCTCCTGATACGGCCTGCATAGATGCCAGATTTACCCTTTTAATACCATACTTACGCAAAGGGGCCAGGGCCATGGCTGCTGCAACAGTGGTGCAGTTTGGATTTTTTACAATACCCCCCTGCCAACCTCGCTTTGACTGCTGAATCTTCAGAAGCTTCAGATGGGGATAATTTACCTCTGGAATAATAACCGGTACGTCAGGTTCATCCCGGAAACATCCGGCGTCGCTGAAAACTGTCATACCCTTTTCGGCAAATTTTGGTTCCCATCCCTCTGCGACTTTAGATGGTAAAGCGCTGAACACTATGTCAACTTCTGCTTTTTTGAGGGCTTCTTCCATTGAAACCACCGGCATATCAGCCAGATTGGATGGAATAGGTTTTTCCTGATACCATTTAGCTGCGTCTTTATAAGATTTACCTGCTGATCTTTCCGAGGCTGCCAGAATTTTTAATTCAAAGTATGGATGTTCTGCCAGAAATGGCATAAACTGCTGTCCGGCCATGCCGGTGGGACCCAAAATTGCTGCCGATAACTTTGCCATATATTTTCTCCTTATATACCTTAATTATTCGTCTATGTGGAATTCCACCACGTTGCCATCCTCCAGTGGATGGTCTCTACTAACGTGTTGTCCGTCATATTTATTCTGTCCATCTCCCCATATTCTGGCGAATTTAAGGTTCTCATAGAATTCCTTATGTATCTCCGCTGCCGCTTCCAGAACTGTGCTCCCTTTAGTGAGGATCACAGGGTCAAACATATCAGCTTTTTTGCCTACCGATTTGGTATATATTCTGATGATTTCCAGAGATTCATAAATTCTCTTTTTCAAATCATCAAGGCCCTTTTCTTTCTCCGCTGATATGGTTATTATGGGAAGTCTCTCCCCATAAAACTCTTTAATTATTTCAAGTCTGTCAGCACTATCTTCTGAATCTTCTTTATTAGCTACCATAAGAGTCTTTTTATATAATACGTTGTCGCCATTTTGTGATTCATCTTTTGCCAGTATTATCCTGTATTCCTTAAGTTTCTTTAATACTGTATAGGTCTGTTCCAATACGGCATCACTTCCAATGTCAACTATCAACAATATTAAATCAACTCGCCTCAGCATATCCGGCAGAAATTTATCAATGTAATCTGATGATATAGGCGGTGTATCTATCAACTGAATATTAATATCTTCATAAGGCATCATACCCACAACGGGTTTACCTGTTGTAAAGGGATAAGGGGCAATTTCCGGTAATGCGTTAGTCAGGCATTTAATTATGCTTGATTTGCCTACATTAGGAGAACCTATTATTCCCACAACAGCAGCTCCCTGACTTTCGATATGATAACCATCAAAACCCCGGCGTTTGGAACTACCACTCTTCTGGATTTCTTTCCTCAGAGTGGCCATCTTTGACCTGACTTCGGCCCTGAGTTTATCTGTACCTTTATGTTTTGGCATTATCGCCAGCATTTCCTGGATTATCTCTAATTTTTCCTCAGGATCGCTGGCCGCGTCAAACCTTTTTTTGGCTGCGTAATACTGCGGAGGCAAATTTGCCGGCATAATTACCAACTCCGTATATATTTTATCCAGTTAAATAGAATTCACTTCATTGTATTGTGTATTAATTTTATCATCAACATGCTAAAACGTCAACTTTATATATCAGATTGAAGCACCAAGCATAAATTTTACAACCCTGTGTTATTGCGAATAACGGAGTAACAAATACTGAGAATTCTAAAAAATCTCTAAAACCAATGTTTATAAGAATTCAGCATGAAGAAACAGATGAAAATGCTCAAAGAATATATTTCTATGTCATTCCTGCGAACGCAGGAATGACAAGCTGAGAAAATTTTCAAATTATTACCATACTCAAACCGGAAGAGCCAAAGTTTTCACGGACATAAATTTTATGCTTGGATTGAAGCATATCCCGGGTTAGTTGTTTTTTATTTTTTCTCTGTTATTTAGCTTCATTCTGGATTATAATGTCTATATTACCTTATTCTATGCCAATTCCCAAAAATCACCAATACTGGAGCAGGAAGGGATTTCATTTTTCATGATTCATATAGTCAATTCATCTGAAAACTTTGATGATCTTGTGAAAGCGGGGGTTGCCAAAATAGATATAACTCCTCCTATGGAGATAAGGCCTACCCTCGGTGGATATAGTGTTCGTATGGGTAAACCTGCAACTGGTATTCATGACCCTATCTATGCCAAAGCCTTATGTATATCCAATGGAACAAAGTGCTTTGTTCTGGTGACTGCTGATGTGTTGGCTTTTCCATCCGGCGTCAAATCTATTGTGATGAAATCCCTCGCAGATTCCGGCTGGGGAGATGGAGAGATCATGTTTCTGCCCAGTCATTCACACACCAGTATAGGTATGGCTGCCCTCAATCCAAGAAACAACCTGCGCATATTTCAAAAGGGATCATTTCATAAAGAATTATTTGATTTAACTATTGAACGTTTGACTCAGGTTATAACTGAATCCAGCAGGAAAATGCTTCCCGTATCAACAGGTACAAGCGTTATCCAGTTGTCCGGATGGAACCAAAACCGACGCACAGGAAATACCACGTGTGATAACGAACTGACTGTAACCCGGATAGACACAAAGACAGGAAATCCCCTGGCTGTTTTGGTAAATTGGACTGCTCATCCCACACTAATGGGACCGGAAGATATGATGTTTTCCGGAGGATGGCCCGGTCATCTACAAAGAAAAATTGAGGCATTCATTGGCCAAAATATTACAACCATGTATTATAATGGAGCCCAGGGCGATCAATCACCGGTTCTGCCCGGAAACTTTGACAGCAGTTGGCAGATGGCCGAAAGCTACGGCCTTAAGCTGGGGGAGATAGTCTGGCAGGAATGGCAGAAGATTATACCGGTTCCCTTAACCAGATTCTCATATCACCTGGAGAAGATCGATTTGCCAGAATGTTTAGTCCATCCAGGTTTTATGCAATCGGGTAATTTCAGGTATGGATTTAAAAGAATACTTATTCAACGTATAGCCAAAAAGCTATTGCCATCTCAAACTCACAGCATTTCAGCCCGAATAGGGGATTTGGCAATAGTAGGAATCCCCGGGGAAATGATAGCACAGCTTGGACTTTTGATAAAATCGCAGACTCGTAAAGCCGTTGGTCTTCAAAATGTAACCATAGGTGGGTTAGCAGACGAATGGATTGGTTATATACTTTCTACGGATGAATACAGAAAAGGTGATTACGAAGCTACTATTAGCTTTTATGGAGAGTCCTTAGGAAATATTATTGCAGAAAGCGTCGTAAGAGGAGCTTCTTTACTAAAGAAAATTCCATACCTCTCAGAATTAAAATGAAAATATCATCAGAAATCCCTCCCGAATGGGAATGTTTACATCAAGCTTTTGAGGATTACTATCTACTTGCTAGAGTAGCAGGACTGGAATGTGAAATAGTATGGCTCAGACCTCAGCTTAAAAAGGGTGGAAGAGGAGGACATGCTCAAACAATTATTTTAAAGCAAATTATACCTGACCATTTTTCAATTACTTACAAAATAACAGAAATAGATATACTGAATATTATTGATACACCGCGCACAGGTTATCATTACTTGGGGAAAAACATAACCTGGCGATATTATGATTATTTAAATAAGGGATATATTATTGAATGACTAATAAATTAGGTTCTTCCGGGTTCAGCGTGGTTATAATTGAAAATTCCCTCAGCTTGTCATTCCTGCTTTCGCAGGAATGACAGCATAAAGAAATTTCTTATCTTTACCACACTAAACCCGGAAGAGCCATAAATTATAGTTACAGGAGGCTATGTAAATGTCAGATGAAAAAGTCCGTATAGCTTTTGTAGGATGCGGTGGTCATGCAAATCATTCCCTTTATCCGGTAATACATCGTATAAACGAAATGGATCTGGTCGCCGTTGTTGATCGGATTGAGGAAAAGCGGCTAAGGGTTCAAAGACTTTTTGGAGCTTTAAATTCATACTCAGAAGTTGAAGAGATGCTGGATAAAGAAAAACCAGAGGGTGTGTGTATCGTGGGACCGCCCCAGATGCACTATGAAGTCGGTATGCAGGTTTTGCAGCGCGGTATACCCATATTTGTGGAAAAACCCTCAGCCATTGATTTTGAACATGCCAATACCCTGGCCCTGGAAGCAAAAAAAATGAACACCTTCGGTATGACGGCTTTTATGAAGCGTTTTGCGACAACTTATGAGGAGGCAAAGGAAATAACCCAAAAACCTGAGTTTGGACCTGTTTCTATGGTTAGTGTAAGGTATACTCATGGTGCATATCCCCTGATTTGGGGTTTAGAGCCGGAACCTCTATGCTGTCTGATAGGCAATCAATGCCATGCTTTCGATTTAGCCCGTTATTTTGGTGGCGATGTGGCCGAAGTTTACGCCCGTTTATGCGATCACGGCGGCGGAAGATTTGCTTTTGCTGTTACTCTGGAATTTAAAAACGGAGCTGTTGGTCTCCTCAACAGCAACGCAACAGACGATCCTGCCTGGAATATTCGGGAGACTCTTAATGTCTCAGGCCTGCTTTGCAGTGTAGATGTGGAGGATATGATATACCTGGATTATCGCCCCCGAAACCGATGGTCAGAAAATTTATCAAAATTACCCTGGAGACAGGGAATGTATGCTCTACCACATGCTGTGGCCTATGGTCAGGGAGGAACTTATCTGGGATACGAGGGAGAGCTACGTCACTTTGCCCGATGTATAAAGACAGGTGAAGAACCCCGATCATCTCTATATGAT
>WJIO01000179.1 GCA_014730235.1 Candidatus Poribacteria bacterium | reverse complement strand
CTGATATTTCTAAAATTAACTAAAACCAGATGTTGCAGTGCTTAAAGAGACACTAGCAAATGAAAATGCTATCAGGCTGTCATTCCTGCGAAACTCTTATTCCTTTTTGCTCAAGCTTTTTCAAAAAGCTTGAAGCAGGAATGACATAGAACTATATTCTTTGAGCATTTTCATCTGTTTCTTCAGGCTGAATTCTTATAAACATTTGTTTTAGAGATTTTTTAGAATTCTCAGTTTTTAAAATATAATCAATCTTTGGAAAAGGGGAAATATTCATGGAAGTTGAATAAATAATTTCCAAAGGATTCTCAAAGTGTTTCTGAAAAATGCAAAAAACTGTCACTAACCGAGTGAGAATAGGATTCGGAATCATGATAGAACAATCTGCAATACATGATACAGTGCTGGTTGTAGATGACGAGGAACAGATAAGAAGCATCCTCAACGATATATTAGAAAGAGAGGGCTATACGGTGGTGACTGCATCAGATGGTTATGAGGCTATAAATAAAATTGATTCAGAAGAATTCAGTCTGGCGGTGGTGGACATTCAAATTCCAGGGCCAAGCGGTATTGAAATACTTAAAAATATAAAAGGTTCAGGTAAGGATACGGAAGTAGTTATAATCTCTGGATATGCCAGCGTTGACAATGCCATAGAAGCAATGCGGCAGGGGGCTTATGATTATATTGTCAAACCTTTTGATATAAACACCATACCTGAAACAATTAAACGTGGATTTGATCGGTATAAACAAAATATAGAAACAAAACAACTACTTAATAATTTAGAAAGAAAAACTTATGAGTTAAATGTAATCAGTGAATTACGGGAATACATGGGTTATACCCTGGATTACAAGGAACTGGTCAGGCCTATTATGGTCTCACTCCGTAACGTGATACCTCATGATATTTCTGCTTTCCTTTATATTACCGGGGAAAAATACGGTGAACTCAATATATGGGCTGGCTACGGTCATTCTTCAGAAGCCGTAGCACAGATAAAACAAAACGTCATGAATGTCATACAGTCATTTTCAGATAGCGTTTTATCTGAAGAAGGTATATATACATACGTTAATGAATTTGACTCAATCGCTTCAGATATACCTTCGAATGATTTAAAGACATCAACAAATGCCGCTCTGTTAATAAATGATGGTGATAAAAAGATCTTTACAGGCGTAATAAATATCAGCAGTTATAAAGAGAACGCATTTGATCCCGATAAAATTGAGCTTTTTTATGAAGTAGCTAATAATATTTCCAATGCCCTGGAAAGACTTCGAAAGGTACTGGCCGGGGAAAAATACAGGTTGGAAATGATGATAAAAAATATGAACGAAGGTGTTTTAATCTTCGATCAACGAGGACCCATTACCGTTATAAATCCTGTTGCCAGAAGGATGCTTCGTCTTGATAAGTCCTCCGATGTTGAATATCTGGTAAAATGTATAGGTAAAAGCAGAATCTCAAAAGTGCTGGATCGAGTATGGAAAGGTCGGGATTCGCTGGACTCTATACTTGGTGGTGAGGGTTTTGAGGAAGAGATACAGATGGATAATCCCAGAAATATTCTCAACGCCAATATATCACCTATAAGAGGCAGCGATGGCAAAACATATGGTGTTATGACTATCTTCAGAGATATTACCCGTCAGAGGGAAATAGACGAAGCCAAATCTGCATTTGTTTCTTCCGTTTCCCATGAGCTTCGAACACCCTTAACGGCTATTAAAAACGCCATGTCTATCATAAATATGGCGGGGGAACTTAACGATCAACAGAGAAAATTTCTTACCACATCCACAAGGAACATAGACCGGCTGGAACGTCTTATAAACAGAATTCTGGATTTCTCGAAATTGGAAGATGGAAAAATGGAGATGGAGTTTGACTTCGTTGATCTAAAAACCCTTGTAAATAACAGCATGCAGGACATTCGTGATCTGGCAGAGAAAAAATCTATCAAGCTAGTGGAGAACATACATCCTAATGTACCATACATATATGCAGATTACTACAGGCTAGACCAGGTTTTTACCAATATACTTGATAACGCCATAAAATATACCCCACAGAATGGAAGAATCACCATTGATGCTGAATTGGTTGATTCCTCATCAATTGGGGTAAATCCTGATAACAAAAATGGTATCCTTTCATGTGCTAAATTTGCTAAAGTTATAGTATCCGATACTGGTGTGGGAATATCTCTGGAAGATCAACAAAAGATTTTTGACAGATTTGAACAAGCTGGCAAACCCTATAATATTGGAGTAGGGCTTGGTTTATCAATAGTCAAGAAAATAATAGAGAATCATAATGGTAAGATATGGGTTGAAAGTAAACCGGGCAAAGGAAGTAAGTTTATATTTATACTTCCTATAGACCAAAAATGCAACAATATAGTTAATCTCATTTGGGCAGTGAATAATGAAATTGAGTATGTTAAGGACAAAGAAAATGTATTGTATATTATGCTAATCCAGGTCAAGGATTTCAGCGAAATTATCGCAGAACAGGGTGACAGTATAGCCAGTAAAATATTGGAAGATATTGTATACTACATAGAAAATAATACCCATACAAAGAAAACCATAACATACAAGTCCGAAGAACATGGTTTCATTTTCAGCTTATATCATGGAGACAAATATGTTTTAAGCGATATTGAAGAGCAGATAAAGGAATTTGTGAATCGAAAAAAATTTCCTGTGGACAATTATACAATAAATTCTGAAGTTGAAATATGGTTAGCCAATTACCCGGATGATGGCGCAGATGCTGTGGAAATTATTGACAATCTTGTGCAAAGTTGTGTTCCTGATTCAGAATAACATTGTTTTTAAAATATATAAGGTGAGACAAGCAGTTACAATCGCTGGAACCAAAACCCTTGGCAATTATCCTGGAATCAGGTAGAGATAATATATATTGGTTAACCTTACATTCCAGACGCTCTTTTGTTTCATAAGCTATCACGTCAATAACATCAGTATATTGAAGCAAATAATCAATATGCCAGTGCAGCTTTTTCTCTTTTCTTAGATGTCTGTTAATTCTGGATTCCAGGCCTCTTAACGCGCTACCAGTATAGACATAATAACCTACGGGAAAGGTGAATTTCCCCAGCTTGCCTACCTGTATTTCTCTGGTTTCTGGTAATTGTATAATGAGATTGTAGACTCCGGGAGTCATGTAAGCGTTTCCTGTTTCAGTGCATTAAGGGCAAATACCATAGGGTTTACCGGATTTGAATAACCACCTATAACTTCCCAGTATATACCTACACAGGCCTGGGGCCAGTGGCCATCGTCTTTTTGGTTTTCCGTGATATACTTCAGACCCTTCAATGCTGTAGAGCTTTTAGGATCAACCATAAGCAAAGCCTGAGTTGACCATGCTGTCTGCTCAACAGTGCTTTCCTTTAGGTTTCCCGCCATATCCTCACCCCACCCTCCGTCAGGGTTCTGGGATTTATGAAGCCATCTTACCCCGCGTTCCACTTCCTCAATGTCACCTTTACCTGCCTTGACAAAGGCCGTAATAGCCAATGATGTTCCGTATGTATTTTTTGCCAGCCAAAGGTCGCTCCAGTATCCGTCCTCGGAGATTTCCATCCTGAGCCAATCAAGGGCTTTTTCTACTTCATTTTCAAAGCCACCTGCATCCAGAAAAGCGTCAATGGCATGACATGTAACACTGACGCAAGACGTGTCGCCTGCTCCGGGTCGATAAGTTCCCCAACTGCCATTCTCACTCTGTTTTCTTAAAAGCCATTTCAAGCCGTTCTGGATTACCGGATCGTGTTTGTCTATTCCAGATTTTAGCATGGCTGAAACAGACAGGGCCGTATCATCGGCATCACTGGGAAGCCCCCCTGCAGGAAGACCAGAGAAAGGCCAGCCACCGTCATCATTCTGGTTTTCCTTCAGCCATTTTGCAGCTTTACGGATCTGCTTATCATATTTGTCATCATCCACAAAATTCAACGATATAACGCTCAATGCCGTATCCCATACGTTAAGGTTGATGGCCTCCCGACAACCACCGTCGAAAGTGCGTAATTTCTGCGACCATTCATAGGCCTTTTCAATTGATGTTTCCAGATCGAGATGATTATATCCGCATGCTTTTGCGTCCATCAAAGCCATCAGGCTTATCAGGCTTATCAGACCGACTCTGAACCAGCTTCCGTCAATACACTGGTTTCTTAAAAGCCAATCTCCCAGGGTCTTTATGGCATGGTCTCGCTTTTGGGTATGGGTCTCGATAATAAGCAGTAGTGGAACAAGGGTATATTGTTCGGCTATAAACATTTCATTGAAAGCCTTTGACCCAAAAAGCCTCACTGGCGGCGCGTATTCTTCCGGCGGCTTGAAGTTAGCCAACATTGATTTGGGTAGAATAGGCATAATGGCTTCACCTATGCGCATGGCTGTGCTGATATGCCATGGTGCCTGCAAATCTTTCCAGTCATAGCGTCCACAACGGGCATACATGATCTTGATTATCCACAGCTTGAGGTCTAAATCCGGGACTTTGCTTAGTATTTCTTCAATCTTTTCTTCATGCCCGGTATTAAGTATTTCCATCAGGGCAAGCTGGGCAAAAAGAGTAGCTTCATTATCCGATCCCCCTGATACATCAAGCCCCCAGTAACCTTCTTCATTCTGATATTCCTCAAACCAATCTACAAGCTTTTCATCAACCTGGCCCTGCATTTCCAGTTGAGTCAAGGCATAAGCACAGGTTGGAAATGTGCTTGCGGAAAATTCACCCTCAAAACGTCCATCTTCATATTGAAGGTTAAGTAAATATGATGCGCCTTTATTGATGCTTTCCTGGAATCCCATGTCTTTCACCTACCTGAATGCTAAAATAATTGGTTCTTCCGACTTGAGTGTTGAAAAATTACCTAAATATGAAAAAATATCTCCTGATTATCATTCCTGCTTTTGCAGGAATGATATGCTTAGAAAATTTTCAAATTATTTCCACACATAACTCTAAAAAATCAAATAAATATTGTCAAAAATGTAAAAAATTGCATACTCATATTATATCATTAAAAGCATAAAATATTAAATGGAAAAGCTAAGTATAAAATTTATGTCCGTGAAAACTTTGGCTCTTCCGGGTTCAGTGTGGTTTTCCCTCAGCTTGTCATTCCTGCGAAAGCAGAAATCCAGTCATTGAGTTAAGCTCCTAGATTCCTGCTTTCGCAGGAATGACAGCATAAAGGAATTTCTTATCTTTACCACCCTGAAGCCGGAAGAGCCAAACTTTATTTGTTACCCCTTTCTTTGCAATAACACAGAGATGTAAAATTTATGCTTGGATGGAAAAGAAAAACCGAGGTAATAGAGGATGACTCCTCGGGCCAGCGTAAAAATCGGCGAGGTTACAAAACGACAATGTGAAGCAGAAAGAATACCCGGTCATGCTATTACAGCCCAGATAAGGGTTGATAGATATAGCTTATACTATTATCTAACAAGTAGATGGTAAGACATATAAACCATAACGGACATCAATATGGCACATCTTAGTCCCGCAGCGATGGGATGACCAGAAATTGTAAAACGACGGGTGATGCGCTGACCGCCTATGATATAGGGAGAAAGCAGGAAGGTTACGCCAAATCCTATAGGAACAAAAAGCGGCGTGTTTCCCAATGAAGGTGATGGAGGGATTCCGGTGTTCCAGACCCACAGCCGGGCCTGGTCTGCCAGATAGTCTAACAATAAAATAGCAGCAAATGCGGATACACTGGTTATAATGGTGGGGATATAGAACTTGCCAAAACGGGAGCAAAACCTCTGATACAGATATGTCATCATGGCGATAAAATACATCCATACAAAGACAATGCTTAACGGTGTAGCCAATATATTTACATCCTGGCGCAGGTATGTTATTATCCCCATTTCAACCATAAATCTGTCTATAAAAGTATAAAAGAACCCACCTATCCAGCCGATAATGAGACTTCGCTTCAGCATATCCGTCGGGTCTTTAATAAAACCCCATAGACCGAGAATGGCAAAACCCAAAACGCAGGCTATATATACCGGTATAATGGAATCCAGAAAGGTATTTATATATAATACAAGCATGAAAAGCAGGCAAACACCTACTACAATTATATCAGTTCGGTTTGCATGTCTAAAATCCATATAATACTACCAGCCGATAACGATTACTGTTCAATTATTATCTTCATGGAACTGGCCCTATTGTGCATCATCTCAAAGGCCGAATCGAACTGATCTAGCGGCAGTTTATGGGAAACCAGGGCTTCTGCGTTGATCTTTTTCTCCCGTATCATATCAATGGCGACAGACGAAGTATGCAGGAGGGAAAAAGTGCCATAAATTTTCAGTTCGCGTTTGTATACGTCATAGGGGGATATTTGTATTCTGGCTTTTTGTGGACATACGCCAAAGAATAGAATCCTGCCCCGATCCCTGACGTAGTTAAACATGCTTTCTACAACAGCCGGTGAACCTGTCGCATCAATAACTACCTGAAAGCCTTCGGATCGCAGGGATTTAAGCTTTTCCTGTAAATCATCATCGGCTTTAATGACGTTTGTTGCACCCAGT
This sequence comes from Candidatus Poribacteria bacterium, assembly GCA_014730235.1. GTDB lineage: Bacteria > Poribacteria > DTPJ01 > DTPJ01 > WJIO01 > WJIO01. Next base: position 16,205 of record WJIO01000179.1, on the reverse strand, counting down.
TTTTTCGCCAGTTCCAGCTTTTCTTCCACCAGATCGACGACGGTCAGGGTTGCTGCGCCTGAGTTTTTACACAACTGCATAAGTATCAGGCCTATAGGCCCGCTGCCGAATATCAGCACATGGTCGCCGATGTCAATACCCACCTGCTTAATACCGTGAATTCCACATCCTACAGGCTCAACCAGCGCGCCTTCCACAAAGGATAATCCTTGTATATTGTATATGTTTGCTTCCTTTACAGCCGCAAATTCAGCAAATCCACCGTTTACATGTACCCCGTAGGCCTGTAGATTAATGCAGAAATTCTCCCGATTCTCCCGGCAAAAGGAGCATTTACGGCAGAACATGCAGGGATCTACCGCGACTTTATCACCGACTCTGAAATTTTCTACATCTTTACCAGCTTCCACAATCTCACCGGAGAACTCATGCCCGGGTATCAGGGGATAGTCGGCTATAAAGTCACCATCATAAATATGGATATCCGTTCCGCAAACTCCTGACGCTTTTACGGCAATTAGCACCTCGTCGGGTTTTATTTCAGGATCAGGCATTTCCCGGATGCTAAACTTTCCGGGTGCATCAAATACAACAGCTTTCATATCTTACTAATATCCCTTAAATATTTTGATTCTTCCGGGTTTAGTGTGGTAATAATTGAAAATTCTCTCAACCTTTCATTCCTGCTTCAAGCTTTTTAAAAAGCTTGAAGCAGGAATGAAAGCATAAAAAAGTTTCTTATCTTTACACACTGAATCCGGAAGAGCCCAATTTACTTAATTGCAGCCCATGTAGCGGCTAATTTAGTTTCAGAAGAGACAGCCGCGCCTCCCAAAGCCCAGATGATGCCATGTTCCATGATGCTTTTAATCTGACCTTCAGTAAGGGCATCGCTGAATATACCTATTTCATCTTCCATGCAGCTTGAAAGCCAGCCGCCTTTGTCGGTTGCAAACCAAGAGCTTTGCTGATTTTCGGAAAGTGCAAAAGCACCAGGCATAGAGCCTGTCAATTCTCCGTTGACATAAATCGAACCGGTTTGACCATCGTAAACATTGGCCACATGATACCATGTATCCTCTTCCACATTGAATCCTGTACCTGCGTCCCAGTTGTTAGTCCAGAACCGCAGTTCATTGGTATCTGTCTTATATGGCACATAGCGTTTGTCGCTGCTGTCCCATATAGAAAAATAATTTTGCTGACCGGCTAGATCAGTAAAGTTAAGCCATAAGATAATGGTAAGTTTATCGGTAATTATACCATCACCCAGCAATACCTCAACAGTATCACCTTTTTCAAAATTAAGGGCATCACCAAACTGACCATCTTCCCATTCTGCGCCGGTAATATTACCATCTCTGGCGTTTTCCGACGAGTCTCCGGCGACATCACCTTCTCCCTCGTCCAAAGTCCATAGACCTACTATAATCTCCGGATCAACCTGTGCGTAACTGTTGAATACCGATGTGAAAAACAAAACAAACAAGAACATTAGAACATAAACATTCCTCATTATTTTAACCTCATCTTTTATTCCGTCCTTAAACGTGGATCTAACGCGTCTCGAACGGCATCACCAAATAAATTTGCGCAAAGCACCAGCACTACCATAAAAATAAAAGCTGCGGACAGGTTCCACCATACTATAGGTTCTCTGGCCAGCTCCATTCTTGCTATGTCAATCATACTTCCCCAGCTACCCCTTGTAGGTTCGACACCGATCTGAAGGTAACTCAACATGGCTTCAGCCAGAACAAGTCCGCTGAATCTGAGCAGGAATGATATTAATACAATGTGCATAACATTAGGCACAATATGCTTTATAAGTATCTTGGCACTTTTTACACCAAAGGCCCTGGCTGACTGCACATATTCCAGTTCCCTCAACTTCAAGGTTTCACCTCGTAAAAGACGGCAAAGCCCCGTCCAACTGGTAATACCCATTATCAAACAGAGGTTAAACAACCCCCGACCAAACAAAAGCATGAATGCAATGATAAGAAGTATGCTGGGTATGGATGCCAGAGTGGTATATATATACTGGACAATATCATCCATACGTCCACCGAAATATCCGGCAATAACGCCGAAGAATATTGCAAATGGCACAGCCAGAGCAGTTGTCAGTCCACCTATTATCAAGGCAGTTTTTATACCTTTTAAAGCTCTATAAAGAATATCGTTTCCAACTTTATCTGTACCCAACACATGATATGCACTAGCCAACAAAACCGTTGAGGCTATAATAAAACCCAAAACCAGAATAACACCACCCCAGAACAAAGCATCTTTAATTTTACTTTTATTCCGCAGCCATAAGATTACTGAACCAATCCCACCCAGAATAAGACCTATGAAAAATCCACCAAGTATTCGAAGGAATATATCCATACCTTTATCTGATTCATCTTCCAGATGTGTTCCAGCATGTTCCAGCCTGGGATAGTCTCGGGTAATATTCCCATCCGGCGTCGTGACAATTTCTTTGGAAAATGATTTCACTGCCAGAGGTGCTGAATATGTCTTTTCTGTTCGCTGTATAAGGGGTTTGCATATACGATCCAGAAGGGTTAATGAAGTTGCCTCATATATTATTCTGCCATTGTCATCCCGATTCAGACTACCGTCATCATTTCGGATAGCGTCGGCCCATCCTATGCTGTCCATAAGCCCTGCAGCAATATAAAGACATAATACGATCATGCAGACCATAGCCAGTTTATTGGTGCGAATTTGCCGCCATGCACTGACCCAGTATTCTCTTCTTGATCCAAACCAGAAAAGAAATACGGCCAGACCAATTACCGTCAGGGCATATATGCTTTGATATGCTTTAGATCTCCATATCCAGAACAACCAATCCATAATTTAATTACTCCAACCTGATTCTGGGATCAACGATGGTATAGCTTATATCCGTAAGTAAAAGACCAATGATGAAGAGTATGGAACTCAGATAAACCATAGATCGAACAATGGCAAAATCCTGGGCGTTTATGGCATCTATGGTAAAACTTCCCAGTCCCGGCACAGCAAAGAAATTCTCCATAACTATACTCCCCATAAACAACAGGGGAATTATCACCACCACGTTTGTTAATATAGGTATCATGGCGTTTTTCAGACCGTGTTTAAAAAGCACCTTGGCTTCGCTCAGACCTTTTGCCCTGGCGGTGCGGATGTAATCTTTATTTATTTCCTCAAGGAAAATAGTTCTGTAAAATCGCACACTGCTTCCAATTCCGCTTATTACACCGATAACTACCGGCAGGAATGTAAATTTAAACATATTCATACCGCTATCATATCCCGATATGGGAAATAACCTGAGCATCTTGCCAAACAGCCACTGTCCACCAATAATATAGAACAACCCGGATATGGACATCATGAAAACGCAGACCACCACACCCCAGAAGTCAATATAAGTAGCCCGGTAATAAGCAACTATCATGGACAGGGTAATATTGACCAGCAGACCAATTATCAAAGAAGGAACAGCAATAGCAAGGCTGGGCTTCATACGACGCCTGATTTCCCGTCCTATATCCAGATTATTGCGGTCCGAACGCCCGAAATCAAAGGTTAAAAGGCTGACGGATTTCTGGTAAAAAATAGTCTGAGTCAAAGTTCCAAGACCTGATTCATCGGTATTAATAAGCAGAGGCTGGTTATAGCCCCTGTCCTGTTTCCATTTATCCACATCTTCCTGGGTTATATTTTTTTCACCCAGAATCTTCCGGGCCATATCATCAGGAGAATTTACTACAAAAAATAACAAAAATGTTATAAGGTTGACACCTATGATTATGGGAATAGCATACAGACAGCGCCGTATAATATATGTAAGCATTTAACCTTTCCTCCCTCGCTCTCTGCGCCATGCCGTAACCACAGCCGGCAAAGTACCCACTACTAGTATGCCAAAGAAAACCAATAGGGGCCATACTATAGGTTCGTTCCAATCATTTCTCAGTTCCTGGCGTTTTTCAACATCAATACGTGTGTATTTCAGACCACCAAGACCAATTTCCCGGGGTTTGATGTTTCTTATCCAGTCATGATACAGGCTGAAACTCACCGGATGGGTTGTAAAAACCCAGGGCGCATCCCGCTGGAGTATATGTTTCATCTGTCTTATGATCTCCAATCTTTCCGGGCTGTTTTCCATACTACGCATTTTTTCAAATAATTCATCATATTCAGGATTGCTGTAGTTGGCTACATTCTCACCATCATGTTCGGCCTTACCGTTAGGCCCGTAGAGCAGAAAAAGGAAGTTTTCCGGATCAGGATAATCGGCTATCCAACCCCAGGAAAGAAGCTGGAAATTGCCATTCATAACCTTTTCCCTGAACCTGTTATAATCGGTAGTCCGATTTTCCATAGTTATGCCTATAGAAGCCAATTTTTTGCGCATCCAGCTTAACAACGGAGTCGCGCCAGAACCCGTCCAGGCATTATCAAATCCTATAACCAGGGGTTTGCCATCTTTGCCTTTACCACCTGGATAACCGGCTTCTGCCAGCAGTCGTTTGGCTTCATCTACAGACTTTCTTACTGGCCCTTTATCATCATCCCAGTTATACACGTAGGTATTGATACCCTTTTCTCCCTCCTCGTAGCCATAAATTCCCGGAGGAATAGGGCTATGGGAGGATATAGCCCGACCGTTAGTGAATATCTGTATATATTCTTCGTAATCAAGAGCAATGGATATGGCCTGACGAAGTTTACGTTTTTCTTCTGTATAACCCCCTACAACATCATCCAGCATGTTAAAACCAAGGTAATATGTTATAGGAGATATGGACGTTACAAGTCTTATACTTCGTTCTTTAAGCAGAGAGCTGGCTTCTGGTGTTCCCTGATCGCTGAATTGTATTGCCCGGTCAAATGTATCGGATGATATGCCGGAAGCGTCGTAATATCCCTGCAAAAATTTGTTCCATCGTGGAATATACTCTTTTTCCAGCTTATAGACGGCCTGATCCACAAAGGGAATCTGTTTTCCCGCATCGTCCAGCATACCGTTTTCATAATCCTTTGGTTGACCTTCAGATGGATAATAAGATTTGCGAAAATTTTTATTTCGGGCCAGTATTATCTCTTTGTGGGGATCATACGTGTGCATCATATAAGGCCCTGTACCCACAGGAAAGCGATCCAGAGTTATATTTTTATCTTTAAGAGGCCCCTGGGAGTAAAAGTCAACAGCTTCTTTTGGTATGGGACAGAAGAAAGGCATAGCTAACCAGTATATTATCTGGGGATATTTCTTGTCCAGGATCAACCGATAGGTGTATTTATCGACCACCTGCACCCCCGGAAACTCATGAGCACCAAGGTCAATTACAATGGGATTTTTCTTCTCGTCCTCTTCCTGGTTATAGGATGCACCGACGGCTTCCCGTCTCCGCTCTCTTTCAGCTTCCAGGTCTCCGGCCAGAGCTACTGCATAATCTCTCATGCCCATTATATAATTAGACAGTGTACTGAGAATAGGACAGTGAAGGGTAGGATCTGATAACCTCTTTATCTGGTATACATAATCATGGGCTGTAAGTTCCTTTGTTCCGGTTACATTAAAATGCCTTATTTCGTATATATCTTCGAGAGCATCTTCTGTTAGATTTCGATAAATATAATCTCCATTTTTATCTCTGGCAAAGCATGGATGTTCCTGGTACATTATTCCCGGCTTAATGCTTACCTCATATACGGCTTTTGCCACAAGGCTTTCATCAGCATTGGATGGAAGTTTGTTTCCCTGAGAATCAAAATACCGGGGTTTCGGCACATCCTGAGCCGTCACAGGTATCAACTGGAATGGACGTTTAAGGTAATGGTAACCAAGGGGTGGCTCGTATATTTGCCCCATAAAGGAATATTCGTCTGAACTATAGGCAATAGCGGGATCAAGGTGCTTGGGCTCCTCACCAAAGGTGCTGTAGTATATATTTTTACCACGCTCGGAGGGTGGATACGGGTTATTGGAAACACAGCCATAGATAATTGGTAAAATCATCAAAACAAATAAACCTACTGTTGTTTTATACAAGCCCGGAAAATTTCTGTTTTTTACCATAAAAGCACCTGAAGATATACCCGTTATACTTAATATGACCGTTAAAAAACAAAGTTTTATAATTTACCATACGTAAATTTATATCTTTTGGCGAAAGATAACATAAAACTATGTCAGAGTCAAGCATAAAAAAGGGATTAGGGATTAGTCAGTAAGGGTTAGCGGCTAGTAAGAAGCTTCACATTCACGGAAAAATATAGGATCTTCCGACTTGAATGTGGAAATGTAAAAAACCTCCTCTGTTTGTCATTCCTGCAAAGGCAGGAATGACAAGTTGAAAGAATTTCATATTATTACCAAACTAAACCCGGAAGAACCAAAATATATAATATAAACGCCTGATGTCCAAAGCTAAGATGATTTCTGTTGATTAGTCAACAGGACTTTGTTAAAATATCAATGTTTAGATTTTAAAAATTGTTAGCAAAAGCCAATGAAATTGAATTTAGCCTGTTGAATTGTGATATTTCATATTTATATTGTGATATTTCATATTTATAATAATATTTAAGCTAATGGAGGTGTTCTGTGTATAAAAATTCAGCTATTGCCTTTATAATAATCTTCTTTGTTCTTTGCGTTAATAGTATTCATGGACAATTGATCGAAAATGGATTGGTTAGTTACTGGTCATTTGATGATTCCAGTATTGATGGAGAAACATTAAAAGATCTTGTTGGCGGCAATAATGGCAAAATTATGGGAGATCCGGAGATAGTTGAAGGAATGGTCAACGAAGGTTTATACCTGGATGGAAACCGGGATTATGTAGAAGTTCCTGATTCTGAGAATCTACACATCACAGAAGAACTTACAATTTGTCTTTGGTTGAAATGGATAAGCACTATCGATGACTGGCCAGCCATATTTGAAAAGGGGGATGACAATGGAATGAATTATTATTTTGGAATTTGGCAGTTGTCAAATGAGCTTTACTTCACCTTTACACCGGCATGGCAAGACCGACGAAGTGGCCTTATGGTAAAAGATAATGACTGGAGTTATATTGCCGTTAGAGTTGATGGTCCGGAAGGAATACTGAATTTCTTTGTTGATGGAAACGTAAGCGCAGATGTAGCCTTAGGTTTTAATGAACTCCCGGACACTGACACAGGTGCTCTAATTGGCGCTCAGACAGCTAAGGGTGCTGATCTACATGCTGTTGTTGATGAATTGTGTGTATACAATCGGGTACTCAGCGATGATGAGCTTGAACAAAACCAGACAGCAAAGGGAAATGCTGCCGTTGATATGGACTCTGTTATCCCACTGATATGGGGTAAGATAAAAACAGGATACAGCGGCAATGTTAGATAAAATTGGCTCTTCCAGGTCATGATGGGGTGATGAAAATGTTTAAAACTGTCTTTTTTGTATTGATCTTCATTTTTACTTTCGGAACAATGGCTTTTGCCAGAGATATTAAGGAGTTGAAAGACATGGAAAAAGATATTATCAAAGGATCAAAAGGTGATATAGAAATTACATTTATCGGACACGGTACGCTTATGATGAGATATGACGATAAAGTTATACATGTGGATCCCGTTTCCAGTGAGGGAAATTATGACAAGATGCCCGATGCAGACCTCATATTGATAACTCATGAACATGGTGACCACCTGGATCCAAAGGCCATAGAGAAAATACAAAAAGAGGGAACCCAGATCGTTCTTACACAGATATGCTTTGACAAATTTAATGAAGGCGTTATAATGAAAAATGGCGATGAAAAGGAAATTCTTGGCTTAAAAATTGAAGCTGTCCCCGCATATAACATAGTCCACAAACGTCAATCCGGTGGTCCCTTCCATCCTAAAGGCAACGGGAACGGATATGTTGTTACATTGGGGGATAAAAAGGTTTATATTGCCGGTGATACTGAGAATATACCGGAGATGAAAAATCTTAAAGACATTGATATAGCTTTTCTTCCTATGAATTTGCCATATACCATGACACCTGAAATGGCGGCCGACGCTTCAAAAGCCTTTAAGCCGAAAATTCTTTACCCATATCATTTTGGCAATACTGATACATCGGAATTGGTGGAACTGCTAAAAGATAAAGAGGATATCGAAGTCAGAATAAGGGATATGGAGTAATTGGTTTTATTTTCATTGACACTTTCGGCAAGATATGATAGATTTTCGTTGCCAGGTAAAGAATAAGAGATTAAATCAATAAATTGTAAATAAGTTTCAATGATGAATTTAAAGTTTTCGGTTCTTCCGCGTTTAGTGTGGTAATGAAGAAAAGATCAAAAATTATAAAAGTTTTTCATTTTCGCCATACTTACTTTGAAGAACCAAATTTTCAACCACACTAAAAATTTCCCTTTGTGAAAGGGGAATTTGTAGAAACACTTTAGAATTTTCAGTAGATTTATTTTTATTTTGGAACAACGGAAGGTCAGGAGATGAACAAAGTTAAAAAAGCGGTTATACCGGTTGCAGGATACGGAACTCGGCTCTATCCCGCCTCAAAGGCAATAAAAAAGGAGCTTTTCCCTATAGTTGACAGGGATGGAATGGCGAAGCCGCTTATCCAGGTTATAATCGAAGAAGGTATAGATTCAGGAATTGAGGAAGTTTGTCTGGTAATCAGAGAAGATGAAAGGGACGCTTTTACCAAATATTTCGATGAGCCTGTGTCCCCCGAACTGGAAAAGCGTCTGGCAGATCGCCCCTGGGCTGTGGAAGAGACTCAGAAAATTGCAGATCTTTCTCAGAGAATATCATATATAATTCAAAAAGAGCAGCAGGGGTTTGGTCATGCTGTTTACTGCGCCAATGAATGGGTAGGCAACGAACCATTTCTACTGATGCTGGGTGATCATGTATATGTGTCCAATAATCACATAAGATGCGTGAAACAGCTTATAGATATTTTTCTTGAACTGGGTGGAAATACATGCGCTGTTATGAGAACTCTGGAGCATATGCTGCATTTATTTGGAACAGTAGCCGGGAAACAGATACCGGGAAAATCCAGGGTCTATGAAGTTCGCGAGATCAAGGAAAAACCTTCAGTTGAATATGCAGAGATGCACCTCCAGACAGACAGCCTTCCTCTTGGCGAGTATCTATGCTTTTTTGGTCAATATATACTGACCCCGGATATATTTGAATACATAAAATACCTTATTGATAAAAACATTAGAGAGCGGGGTGAAATTCAACTCACCAGCGCGCTGGAAATGGCCAGGAAAGACACAGGGGTTTTCTACGCCTATGAAACTGATGGTCAGCGATACGATACGGGTGTACCCCTCAGTTATGCAAATACTGTAAATGCCTTTGCAGAACAAACTTACGCAAGGCGAACTAGGTAGAAGAATCAAACAATCATGGTAGAATTGAAAGGAGATCCAATTGGCAGTTGAAAAAGAATTGGGATTTGGAGTTCTCGGTCTGGGTATGGGAACGCACCATGCAAGGGCCATAGAAACAGCAAAAGGTGCAAAGCTAATAGCCGTATGCGATATTGACGAAGGAAGATTGAATCCCACAGCCGAAAAGCATAATGTCAAGGCATATAAAGATTATGCGGATATGCTGAAAGACGATGAAATTGACATAATTAATGTATGCACTCCCAGCGGTATGCACGTCGAACATGCAATACCTGCCCTGGACGCCGGTAAGCATATTATCGTTGAAAAACCTGTGGACATCAAAGTTGACAGGGTGAATAAACTTATCGAAGCCGTCAAAAAATCAGGTCTTAAAGCCTCAGGTATTTTCCAGTCCCGAACTACTCCCATGAATAAGAGGATCAAGGATGCCATAGACAAAGGCCGTCTTGGTAATCTTATCGGTGTTCATGGTCTGTTACCCTGGTACAGGGCTCAGAGCTATTACCAGGGGCCACATGGTAGCTGGAAAGGTACATGGGATATGGACGGCGGTGGTTCGTTGATGAACCAGGGTGTCCATACTGTTGACCTGCTTCAATGGCTGGCGGGAAAAGTAAAATCCGTATATGGTGCTTTTGGCGTTTTTGGTCATGATATAGAAGCGGAAGATAAATCAGTTGCTGTGCTAAAGTTTGAGAATGGTGCTATTGGAACATTGACAACAACTACATGTGCGTATCCCGGTCTGTCTCAGATCGCCGTTATTCATGGACAAAAAGGCTCAATCGCCTGGGGTGAAGGTCATCTGACGGCGTGGAAGATTCAGGGAGATAACGAAAAAGAAGAAGAAAAGGAAATGCTTAGTCTTTATGGGCCAAAGGAAAAACGGGGTGAAACCACATCCTCCGATCCTATGGCTGTAGGTTCTTCAGGCCATGTAGGACTTATAGAAGATATGGTTGAAGCCATTAACGAAGACCGAGAACCTATGATCACCATCGAAAGCGCAAAGCACGCGGTGGAGATCGTAAACTCCATATATGAATCAGGTAGAACTGGCAAAGAGGTAACTATCTCATAGACGTAAACGCAGGGACATGGCGCACCGTGTCCCTGCAATTTAAACAAAACGGAAGGAATATTTTATGAGAATATATAACATTGTTTATTTCTTGATCATAATCTTTTTCTTTTTTACCAGCATGGGATTTGGTGTTGACGAATCAATGGTTCTTCATTTTACCTTTGACGAGGGTGAGGGTGATAAATTGATTGATGACTCGATTCATGGCAACAACGGTGCATTAATAGGATCACCTAAATGGGTGGATGGCAAATCAGGAAAAGCCCTGGAATTTGATGCAGGTGGTGATTCGGTAGAGGTAAAAAGCTCCGATAGCATAAATGTAACCCAGGCTATTACCATGGAAATGTGGGTAAAAACCCCTGGTGGAGCAGAAGTAAAACAGGCAGGAATAGAGAAAGGTTCATGGGCTGTAGGGGAATACAGCATTTACCCGGTCTACGAAGGTGGAACTGTTATTCAGTTCTTTGATCTGCCACCGGCCTGCGGAGATGCAGGTATCAGAGGCCCTGGTATTGCCGACAATGAATGGCATCATCTGGCCGGAACGTGGGATGGAACTACTATCAATCTTTATATTGACGGTGAATTGGTAAAATCCGGAGGATGTGCCGGTGAATTGAAAGAGAGTAATGAATCGCTTCATATTGGCTCAAGACTTGGCGGTGAAAGATATCTTACCGGAACAGTGGACGAAGTCAGGATTTACAACAGATCATTAAGTCAGGATGAGATTAAAAAAGATATGGTAAGCTTCGGGCCTAGCCCAGTATCACCTATGGAAAGCTTAACCACATGCTGGGGTGCTATAAAATTCTAAACATGAGATATTGATAATATGAGTCTTCTTTCTGTTCGTAATCTAAAAACTTATTTTCGCACAGGTCAGGGTTTGGCCCGGGCTGTTGATGGTGTTTATTTTGACATAGAACCGGGTCAGACTTTCGCCCTGGTGGGTGAATCCGGCTGTGGAAAAAGTGTTACAGCCCTTTCTATTATGCAGCTTGTGCCCGAACCGGCTGGCTATATTGCCGGAGGGGAGATACTTTATAAGGATAAGGACATTACAAAGCTTTCGGAACAGGAAAAACGTCGTATTCGCGGAAACGAAATATCCATGATCTTCCAGGAACCAATGACAAGCCTGAACCCTGTCCTTACTGTAGGTGATCAGATTATGGAAACAATAGTCCTGCACCAAAAGCTGAGTAAATCCGATGCAAAGCAAAAAGCTATTGAGATGCTACAACTTGTGGGAATTCCCGAAGCAAAACAGCGTTTTGATGAATATCCCCATCAGTTTTCCGGCGGCATGAAACAACGGGTAATGATAGCTATTGCGTTGTCATGCCAACCCGGTTTGCTCATTGCCGATGAACCCACGACGGCTTTAGATGTTACCATCCAGGCCCAGGTGCTGGAGCTTATGCAGAAACTCCAGGAAGAGACCGGGACGGCTGTTTTGCTGATAACCCATGACCTAGGGGTTGTTGCAGAGATGGCCCAGCGTATAGCTGTGATGTATGCTGGTCAGATAGCAGAGGTGGCTGACACCAGGGATCTTTTTGACTCTCCGCACCACCCCTACACACGAAAGCTGCTGGAATCCCTGCCCACAAGGCAAAAGCGAGGAATGGCTCTTCAGACTATAAAGGGGCGTGTGCCCAAGTCCACAAACTATCTTCCCGGCTGTCGCTTTGCCGACAGGTGTCATGAGGTGATGGAACATTGCGCCCAGGTATTACCTGAAACTACAGAAATAAAGCCCGGTCATAGGGTTTCATGTCATCTGTATTCGGATGTCAGACAAAAGATAGACAAAGTTAAAGAGGACTTAACCCCATCCTCACAACAAGTTGATATTAAGCAAAAGGAAGCCATTATAAAGGCATCCGATTTTAAGGTATATTTTGACATAAAAAAAGGCCTTTTCAAAAAGACTGTGGGTTATGTCAGGGCGGTGGACGGGGTTGATATGAAAATACGAAAAGGGGGAACCCTGGCCCTGGTTGGAGAATCGGGTTGTGGTAAAACTACCCTGGGTAAGGGTTTACTTCAGCTTATTCCACCTACGGATGGTTCTGTGATATACGACAATATTAACCTGATGGAATTAAAGAAAAACGAACTTTTTCCATACCGTCGCAGGCTTCAGATAATATTTCAGGATCCCTATTCGTCTTTAAATCCAAGAATGATGGTGGGGGAAATTGTTCAGGAGGGTATGCTGACTCATAAAATTGGCGAATCCAAAACCGAAAGACTGGAACGGGCCGGAGAATTTATGAACAGGGTAGGTCTTGACCCGGATGTATTGAACCGCTATCCTCACGAATTTTCCGGCGGTCAACGGCAGCGGATCAGCATAGCCCGTTGTCTTGCTGTAGAACCCGAATTTCTGGTATGTGATGAGGCCACAAGCGCGCTGGATGTATCTGTCCAGGCCCAGATTTTGAACCTGATGAAGGATTTGCAGAGGGAATTCGACCTCACATATCTATTTATCACCCACGACCTTTCCATCGTGGAATATTTTGCCGATGAAGTCATGGTTATGTACCTCGGTAGAATAGTGGAGAGAGGAACCACAGAGGAGATATTTGACGATACAAAACATCCCTATACCCAGGCTTTACTATCGGCCATTCCCAGAATAGATCCGGAAACCGGGGCAAAAAAGATAAGATTAGAAGGTGATGTTCCATCACCGGTCAATCCACCGTCAGGATGTCATTTTCACCCCCGGTGTCCTCATGTTATGCCGGAATGTAAAGTTGAGTATCCACCAAAGACCCAGTTCAGTGATACTCATTCATGTAAATGTTACCTGTATGAGTAATTACTTATCAACCTTCTAAAGCTTTGCGCAGAAAACCATTCTTCTCATCCAGCAGTTTTACTGCATCTTCATAGCTAATACCCATTCGGGCCATTACTATGGCGACTTTTACATTTCCCTCAGCATCTTCCAGGATTTCCGCCGCCCTGTCATAATCCACTTGGCCAATGTGAGATATTAATCTTTTAGCCCGTTCCACCAGCTTTGCATTCCAGACCTGAACATCCACCATCATGTTGTCGTAAACCTTACCGAGTTTTATCATGGATATGGTGCTAAGCATATTTAAGACCAGTTTTGTGGCAGTTCCGGATTTTAAGCGGGTTGATCCTGCGATTATTTCAGGGCCTACTATTGGGGTTATAAAGACATCCACAAAAGGCATATCCTCAGGAGGAGGAACACACATAATAAATATGGTATTAGCACCTAAACCATGGGCTTCCTCCAGAGCGCCAATAACAAAAGATGCGCTGCCGCTGGTACTTATGCCTACCACAGTATCCTTGTGGTTTACATTTCTACCCTGAACAGCTAAAACCCCTTCATCGGGATAGTCTTCTGCCCTTTCTATAGACCTGATAAGGGCTTCATATCCCCCGGCGATAATTCCCTGAACCATATCCCTTTCAACACCAAAAGTAGGAGGACATTCAGCAGCATCCACCACACCCAGACGACCGCTTGTTCCCGCTCCTACATATATTAATCTTCCTTTTTTCCTGAAGGATTCTACAATAAGCTCAGCAGCTTTTGCGATGTTTTTCTTTTCTTTAATCACTGCTTTAACAGCTTTCTGGTCCTCCATGTTAAATATTTCTATTATCTCTTCTGTGGATTTATCATCAATGCGAATCGAATTTTCATTTCGCTGTTCTGTTATTAGCTTCGATATATCTCTTTTTTTCATTTAGTTTTTCCTGGTGATTCTTTATTTATTTTTATTATTAGTAATCGTTAAAAAATAAATACAATTTAGTTGTCATTCCTGCGAAAGCAGGAATGACATATTTTGTAATTTACCATCATGGTAAGGGTATTATTCTAAACACATTTTTCATTTTTTAACGATTACTATTAATATCCCGGGCCAGGGATATATATTCTGAAAGCCTATTCAGATTACTTATAAAATCCGAGCAATAAATCCTTTCTTCTTTTATCCATCTACCTTGATCATCCTGATTTTCTATTATTTCCTTTACACGTCCCTGTAAATTTGCTAATCTGCTTTTCTTTTCCTGATCAGTCATGGGCTTTCTGCTTTGTTCCAGGTATTTTTCTCTACCCATGCTTTTTACTTTTTGGTAAAGGGAAATAGCACTTGATGCGTAGTTACCCATCCAGCTATAACCCGGTCTTATATTTATAAATTCATATACTACTTCCCTATCCATGTTTACATAGATGGGTTTATTGGTTCCCAGCTCATAAAACCGGGCCCATTTTTTGTCCTCCAGTTTTGATCTTTCAAGCCAGTCTATAGCCGCAGGTATAGGCCTTATATATTTATCTTCGCCAGTTTCCAAGTATAATTTTATCAGGGTTTTAATGTTGCGGGGAGTCACTGAACCGTTTACAGCCGCTGGTTCAAACCACCGGGCCGGGACGGGTTTCATATCGTAATTATATTGTTGAGCCCATCCTGCCTGAGGTACAGGAAGCTGGGATTTAATGATAAAGTCTCCGCCTCTTTTAACTGATTCTATGTATTCCTGATTTCCATACATTTTGTATGCATCCAGCATAACGTTTATGCAGTCATTCATGGCGTTATCATTGAAAGTATACCAACGGCTGTATCCTTTGGACGGCAGGGGATAAACCTGGGGCCATGCACCTTTATCAAATTGACTTTTCAGCATGAGTTTGAGACCGTAATCAATAGCTGACTTGTATTTTTCGTTTCCTGTTACTTTGTGAACAGCCATAAGGAAACGCATGGCACTCTGGGTGTTATTATCATCGAATACGGAGTAATTACGCTGTTTCTTAGTTTTTTCCTTATCTTTATTCCGACGGTAATACCATCTTTTACTGCCTTTGGGATCAAAATCAATTTTATAATCCCATCCACCGGATTCAAGCTGTCCCCACACCAGGGCATCTGCTGCTGCTTTTGCCGCTTCCAGGCATTTCTTGCATCCTGTTCTTTCATAAGCTCTAAGATATGCAGAACCTACGGCTGGTGTTCCTGGAGGTTGTACCCATATCTGGGTTTCTGTGGCTTTACCTTCACCCTCTCTATAACTTAAATCTTCGGAGTAAAACCAGAGATAGCCACCTTTTGTGGAAACTGTGTTGTAAAAATAATTCACTGCTTTTTCCATTGCTGTTTCTGATTGCTGCAAAATATCATCGGCAAAAGCACTTATTGGGGAAAATAAAAAATGAATAATTGTTGCAATGACTAGTAATTTAATACTTCTTTGCATAGGTATTTCTCCTTGTTTTGGTTTCTGGATTTATTGATATTAACATTATAACAGGACTGTTATCCTAAAACAAGAGTATATAAATGATGTTTGGATAGATATCCTGTGAGGATTTTTTCTTTATGCAGTCATTCCTGCGAAATCAGCAATACAAAAACTTAACATTACTACTGGATTCCTGCTTTCGCAGGAATAACAAGCTGAGAAAATTTTTTAAATTATTACAAGACTTAAGCCGGAAGAGCCAAAGTTTTCACGGACATAAGTTTTATGTTTGGATTCATAGCTTTAGGTTTGACATTAGATTTATGTTATGTTAAAGTATTCAAAATTGATTTTGTTTTTTTTCAACTTAAGTTGTATGTTTATCGTCTTCTTGATAGCAGGCTACTATATTT
>WJIO01000178.1 GCA_014730235.1 Candidatus Poribacteria bacterium | reverse complement strand
GGCCTGTACCTTCCAGTCCTGCCTGTATTTCTGCGGTTTTATCTATTACCCCCTGAACCGTTACAATGGGAACACCCATAACACTTCTGTGAAGCAGGCTTATATTCCTTTCACCACTAACGGATAATGCTGCCCAGTGTACGGTTTCTTCGCCTAAAGAAAGAAGGGATGACTCCAGAGCATCAAAGGCTTCGGCGGATTTTTCATCCATCTGTCTTTCAAGTTCCCGAAGGTCATGCACTATCTGCATGAGTTCCATAAGCAAAACTTCCCGTTTTTGCTCAAGAAGCTCGTATCCTTCTCTTGCCAGATACAGGCTTTCTCTGGCTTTCAGGAGATTTGTCCTGGTGGGAGCTACTTTCAGCTTTGGCATTGATTTTCCTCTTTATACCTTTTGCTTTGCGTATTTCAAAGCTGATTCTGAAATTTCAAGGGTTCTGGCAATATCTTCGTCCCTATGGGATAGGGAGACAAACCATATGTGTCCGCGCGGTAAATACAGACCATCGTCCAAAGTCTTTTTGTAGAATATATCAATAATCCTGTCTTTTTTATCATCTCCGCCATTAAAACCAAAGAAAGGCATGGAACCTGCACCTTCGATCCGGGCGAAATCAATATTCAGTCTTTCAGTTATTTCCCGATAGCCGTTCAGGAGTTTTTCACCCTGATCCCAGAGATAAGTTATTCCGTCTTTCTCTTCCATTTCTGCAATGGTAGCAAGGGCTGCGGCTACCATTGACACCTCACCGTGAAAAGTCGCGGCCACCCATACGCCGGCAACTTCATCCATTATTTCCTTTTTTCCCACTACAGCAGCTATTCCGAACCCGTTGGCCATGGCCTTGCTGAATACCGACATATCCGGAGTAATCCCAAAATACTCCTGAGCGCCGCCCAGGGAATATCGAAATCCCGTCTTGACCTCGTCAAAAATCAGCAGAGTGTTATTCTCATGACATAGCGATTTCACATCTTCCAGATAACCTTCTTCCGGCAACTGGTAGCCTGTGGGTTCCATAATAACGCAGGCTATCTCATCCTTATTTTCTTTGAAAAGATCAGATAATGAAACCAGATCATTATATTCCATAGAAAGGGTATTTTGTGCTGTGGCCTTTAATGCTCCTGCTTCGCTGTGACACCAATCATGCCAGCCGTGATAGCCCGATCTGACGACTTTATCCCTGTTAGTATATGCCCTGGCAAGCTTAACCGCGCCTGTAGTGGCATCTGAACCGCCTACAAAGTAAGTCACCCTTTCAGCAGAAGGGATCAATTCCACCAGCTTTTCTGCCAGTTCAATCTCTAACGGATGACCAACATTGAAGATATTTCCACGCTTGATCTGCTCCGTTACAGCTTCCATAACCCTGGGATAAGCGTATCCCAGGAGGACAGGCCCATAGGCCATAAGATAGTCTATATACTCATTGCCGTCGGCATCCCATATATGACAGCCTTTGCCGTAATCAATAATCACAGGATCCGGCGGATTTGATCTTTTATGTGGTTGACCACCACCTACTATAAATTTTTCGGCTTTACCGCGAAGCTGTAGAGAACGGGTAAAATCTCTATTTGTAGTGTAATCCGATCCCATATAATCCCCCCCATTATTAAGATGAAGCAGACACATAAAATTGAGCGATCTCATCTTCTGATACACGGTGCAACTCAGTTTCGGGAAGATATGATAACACCTGCCAGCCTATATCCAGAGTTTCCTCTATAGAACGATCTTCATCTGGTTTTTGACCTATAAATTCCTGCTCGAAGTGCTCACCGAATTGCAGGTAATTCCGGTCTATCTCCGATAGCTCTTCTTCACCGATAACAGAAGCAAGAGACCTGACGGACTGAACGTTTGCATAAGCGGCATATAGCTGGCTTTGCAAATTTGGATGATCCGGCCTGGTTTTGTTTTCACCGATCCCGTCTTTCATAAGCCTGGAAAGGGATCTGGGCACATTTACCGGCGGATAAATACCCTTTGAGTTAATCTCACGGCTTAGAACTATTTGCCCCTCTGTAATATAACCTGTAAGATCGGGTATGGGATGATTTATGTCGTCGTTGGGCATGGAAAGTATAGGCAACTGAGTAACAGAGCCAGTCGCGCCCTGTATACGGCCTGTGCGTTCATACAAAGAAGCCAGATCGCTGTACATGTATCCGGGATAACCCTTTCGGCTAGGAACTTCTTCCCTCGCGGAGGCAATTTCCCGAAGTGCTTCAGCGTAGTTTGTCATGTCCGTAAGAATTACCAGTACATGAATACCTTCATAAAAAGCCAGATATTCGGCGACAGTCAGGGCACATCGTGGGGTGATAAGCCTTTCAATTGATGGGTCGTCGGCCAAATTCAGGAACATAACGACGTTGTTTAACGCGCCAGTTTCCTCAAACCCTCGACGAAAGAATTCTGCATCATCGTGTTTAATACCCATAGCGGCAAAGACCACCACGAATTCTTCATTCTCTTCACCGCCAACAAGCTTTGCCTGTCTTACGATCTGTCGGGCCAGAAGGTTATGGGGCATTCCGCTTCCGGAGAATATAGGCAACTTTTGCCCTCTTACCAGGGTATTAAGGCAGTCTATGGTGGAAATTCCTGTTTGTATAAAGTCCCTGGGATATTCCCTGGAAGTAGGATTAATAGGAACGCCGTTGATGTTCATACGCTGGGTGGCAAAAGGTTTTGGTATACCATCAATAGGCTCACCAAGACCGTTAAATACACGCCCGATCATATCTCTAGAAACTTCCAGTTCCAGAGGTCGTCCTACAAAGCGAACCCGGGTAGAAGAAATAGCCAGACCTCTCGTTCCGCCAAAAACTTGAATTACGGCTAGGTCTTCTGAAATTTCCAGAACTCTACCGATCCTTACTTCTCCAGTGGGATCAGTAACCTCTACCATTTCGTCAAAACCTACGCCTGTAATGCCCTCCACAACAATAATAGGACCTGAAACGTGTGATAAGCCTATATATTCCTTTCCCTGCATCACCTGTATTTCTCCTCCAAGACATCCATCTGGTAATTTATGCCTTCCATAAGAGTATCGAATTCATCCAGGTTATCGTTTGGGATCCTGGTCTTCATCCTCATGATGTCTTGAACTATATCCAATTCAGTAATGGTAAATATGGGTGCGCCTCTCTCGATAATTCCAATGGCTCTTTCGTGGAAGTGCATTATAATATTAGCCATGCCTAACTGCTTTCCTGCTGAACAATACGCATCCTCCTCGGAAAGAGCGCTTTGCTGGAGGAATGCCTCTTTAATCAACCGGGCTGTCTCCAGGGTCAATCTCTGGGCATCAGGTAGAGCATCAGGCCCTACGAGTTTCACAACTTGTTGTAAACGCTGTTCGTCCTGTAATATTTCCATTATATCAGTCCTGAGCTTCGACCACGAGGTTTCAAAGTTTTCATCCCACCATTCTGCTATATCACTAATATATTCGCTGTAGCTGTCTGTCCAACTTATGGCAGGAAAATGTCTTGCACCAGCTAATTCTGAATCCAATCCCCAAAAGCACCTGATAAATCTCCGGGTATGCTGGGTCACCGGCTCAGAGAAGTCACCTCCGGGAGGCGAGACAGCACCTACAAGACTAAGAGAGGCTTCTCTATCTTTGTCCAGCCTGAAACGTCCCGCTCGTTCGTAAAATTCCGCCAATCTTGACGCAAGATAAGCCGGATAACCTTCTTCGGCAGGCATTTCTTCAAGTCTACCGGATATTTCCCGCAGGGCCTCGGCCCATCGGGAAGTGGAATCGGCCATTATAGCCACATGATAACCCATATCTCTGTAATATTCGCCTATAGTAATTCCCGTATATATGCTGGACTCTCTTGCTGTAACCGGCATGTTAGAGGTGTTTGCTATAAGTATTGTTCGTTCCATTAGTGGGTGATCTGAGTTAGGGTCTATAAGTTCAGGAAATTCTTCCAGAACCTGGGTCATTTCGTTGCCCCGTTCTCCGCAGCCTATATATATTATAATTTCTGCATTGCACCACTTGGCCAGAGAATGTTGAAGCATGGTTTTACCTGTTCCAAAACCTCCGGGAATGGCAGCCACACCACCCCTGGCCAGGGGAAAGAGGAAGTCCAGCACACGCTGACCAGTAAGAAGGGGTATAGATGGATTCAAACGACCAACGCTGCTCCGTTTGGCCCGGACAGGCCACTGGTGGTACATTGGCAGTTCTCTTTCATCGTTTTTCGTCATAACCTTCGCTATTGTATCCTCAATGGTGTATTCACCCTCTTCAGCGACATGAGTAATTCTTCCCTTAACATCAGGTGGAACCAGGATACGATGCTCTATTAATTCAGTTTCCTGAACCGTTCCTAAAATTGTATTTGCTTCTGCCTCATCATTTACTTTAGCGATGGGTTTAAAATGCCATTTTTTTTCTCGATCCAGGGCCGGAACTTTAACTCCTCGCTGGATAAAACTACCTGCTTTTTCCTGTATAAGTTCCAGTGGTCGCTGAATACCGTCAAATGTCTGGCTCATTAACCCCGGCCCTAATTCCACAGCCAGGGGTAATCCCGTTCCATAAACCATTTCTCCGGGTTGAAGACCACTGGTATCCTCGTAAACCTGTATTGTAGCCCTGTCATCTTCAAGGGATATAGTTTCGGCAATAAGCCTTTCGTTTCCTACCTCCACCATATCACCCATGTATATGCCGATTACCCGACGGGCTTCGATAACCGGACCATTTATTCTGTATATAATGCCTTCGCGTTCTGCCATGAATGGTCAACTCCAAAAACAGGTATATGGTTTAGCTAATATATGGAAATGCTGTATTATTCTTGAAGTAATATCTCCGAAACTTTTCCTCTTATTTCATCTTTAAGTCTTCTTAGAAGCTCAGTAAAAGAATTGTCAATTACAATTCGACCGTTTGCAGATTTAATAATAACACCTGCGGATATTGAATCCCCAACATTACGAAATTCCAGATCGCTCTTTTTATCCAGAGATTCTTTAGCGATGGATTTAATGGAAGAGATATTTTGAGATGTAAAGAAGTCTTTATCTTTATCACCGTATTCTATAACCACATCTCCATCAATACTATTGATACCATCGGTTAAGAGTCGGAGCATTAAATCTGAATATTCCCTTGATCCCCGCATTTCTTCAAGTTTTTTTTCTGCCTCTGAAAAAATACTTGATACTAACTGGTCTTTTTTTTCCAGCAGATTTCTTCTGGACTGCATCTGTGCGGTAACAAGAGTTTTTCGCTTTTCCATTTCGGCCATAGGCTGCACTCTTGCTTTGTGTTGTTGAGCTATTTCCCGGACTTCTTTCTTAGCGTAGGCCATATCGCGCTTTGCAACTCTTTCCGCTCTTTCTATAATCTCTGCCGCCTGTTCTTTGGCTCTACGAAGAATTTCCTCTCTCAGGGCATCAACATTTCCTACCACTCCACCCATTTCTTCTGTCCTTTATAATTAATTACACTTTTATTCCGATCAAACGCTGCACAAGACTTAAAGCCGATTCCCGATCTTCAAGACTTCCATGACGATCAGGTATCTCCAGAACTATAGGAGTAGCCATTTTAAGTCTGGCATTTTCCACTTCCGCCTGGATCATAGACGCTATCTGCTGTGTTATAAGTACAATGCCAACATCCGGATCCTGAGAAATATTTCTAAGTGCATCGGCGGCTTCATTTTCTGTTTTCACAATTGTGCCGCGAATTCCTATGAGATTGTAGCCCAAAACTGTAGTTTTGTCACCAATAATGTAAAACTTCATTTTTCTATTATAACTTACCCAGAATCATGATACTAATAATCAAACCGTAGATAGCTATACCTTCCGCCAGACCCACAAATATAATCGATCTACCCATTATCTCAGGTTTTTCAGCAACAGCACCCATGGCGGCTGATCCCACGATAGAAACGGCAACACCAGCGGCTATGGCTGACACACCTGTGGATATTGCCGCCGCCAGAAACCCCAGACCCATATATGACTTTGAAGAACCTTTTGATTCATGGGATTCTGAGATCTGTTCTCCATTTTCTTCCTGGGCAACAGCGTTTTCTGTGGTTCCGAACAGTGTTATCCACATAAATACTGTAATGACTGCCAGAATCGATATGGTAACAATTGCGACATTACTCATCTTCATCCATCTGATTAGTGACATAAGAAACTTCATTCCAGTTTCTCCTCTTATTTTACCCTGGCATAAAAAACCTAATTTTTATATATCAAAACGGTAAATACAGATTTCATAAGGGTTCTCGGCTTGTATGGACACTGTATACAGTGTCCATACAAGCGCATAAATACTATGTCTTTTAAAAATGCAAAAGTATAGTGATCACAGTTTACCTAAAATCATAATACTGATAATCAAACCGTAGATAGCTATACCTTCCGCCAGGCCAACAAATATAATTGATCTACCCATTATCTCTGGACTTTCAGCGACTGCTGACATGGCGGCTGATCCCACGATAGAAACAGCAATACCTGCGGCTATGGCCGATACGCTTGTTGATATTGCTGCAGCCAGAAAACCTAACCCCATGTATGATTTTGAATCTTCTGTTGATTCATGGGATTCTGAGACCTGTTCTCCATTTTCTTCCTGGGCAACAGCATTTTCCGCAGTACCAAACAAAGCAATCCACATAAACGCTGTAATGGCGGCTAAAATCCCTATAGTAACAACAGCAGCATTACTCATCTTTATCCATCTGATTAATGACATAAGAAACTTCATTACAGTTTCTCCTTGTTTCACCTTGATATACAGATTTAATATCAACAGATCAAGTTTCAGCTTATCTTTAGTGGTTTATATTCTATTCCCTCACCAGAGAAAAACTTTGAAAAAAATTCATAATACTCCAACCTCATACACTGAATTGCCACGATTAAACCTTCCAGCAGTATTACAAAAGCATTGGCTATAATATTACTTGGCAGAGAAAGCAAAAAACTGCTGTCTCCACCTAATTCCCTGGTTAATGCGTATGAGGCCATCATTAAACCTGCGTGACTAAGGTTAAATGCAGCCATACGGATATATGAGAGGGTATGGGCTAAATAAGACATTAATAGCTCATAGATTTCAAATCCCGACTCTATTATGCTTTCGCCTTCTTCCTCCTCTGCCCTTATATCTACACGATTGACCTTCTTTCTTCTAAATAGACTGGCCAAAGGTTCTTTTAGCAATACTGGTGAAAGAAGCAAAACTACAATTAGTATCCTGTACCATGTAAACTCTCTATTAGTAAGAAGTAGGAACAAGGCTGTCCAATAAAATATTAAGCTGAATATACCCCAGCGACCGCAAAGCGCCTCTTTATAATTTCGCCTTCTGAAGGATTGAACAATGTTTAAGAAAACACCAAGGCTTAACATACCAATACCAAAGAATACACCCAGCATCAACATCCTGTTTACAGCATCGGGATTCATATGCTCCAAAGAGAACCAAAGTGGTTTTATCCAGTCTTCCTTACCAAATACACTTCCAAAGACAAACCCAAAAATCATGGATGCCAGACCACAGCAGGCAAGGAAAGAAGCCAGATTTCTTACCGATCTTAATTGGGGATGAGGATAGAACATACCAAAAAGCCCGGCCAGGAGTAAAACTCCACCATGGCCCACATCGGCGAACATAATGCCG
Organism: Candidatus Poribacteria bacterium; assembly: GCA_014730235.1. Taxonomy (GTDB): domain Bacteria; phylum Poribacteria; class DTPJ01; order DTPJ01; family WJIO01; genus WJIO01. The sequence goes on along the minus strand of WJIO01000178.1, from coordinate 8,051 downwards.
AACATAGCAAGAAAAGCCAGAGAAGCCAGAGGGGTTGGATCGATGTCCGAATATCCGGGGATACCAAAATTTGTTATAAGGGAGGTAAAAGGTCTCAGGAAAAAGGGATGTTTAAGCTTGGTTGGTACTTTAGATATGTATTTCTGTGCTTCTTCAGCGGACACAGGCTCAGTGGCGTTAATAAGAATTCCCTGATCGGATATTTTTTGTATTGCTTTTTGGAGTTTACTTACATCACTATAAGGAACCCATCCGGATAGGAAATATGATCTATCCTGCTTACCAAACTTCTCCATTGAATCGATAACTATTTGATTTGCTATTATAGTAGCATGGATTTCCTGAAGTTTTTCCTGCCATTTTTCCCTTAAAGAGCGTATACGTCCGCGAATCTCTGCCATTTCTTCTCGATATGTCCATATCTCCAGTTCGATCTGATCCAGCATTTCTTCGATAGAGCCTTTATAGCCCTCAGGTATATTAGTCTTTGAAAAGTAAGCTGCTTCCAAGGCATTTGAAAGCTCTCCCTTATCGGTCATCAGAGAAAAAGCCAGGATTTGTTGTCGTCCAACCATTTCTTCTCCGGTTACCAATACAGCCCTTGAATTCTCAAGGCTGTTTGAAAGTCTTTCGTAATGTTCGCTGGGAATATCGCCAAAAACAAAAAACAGGAATTGAAAATTTTTTATGTCTTCAATACTTATATCTCCCGCTTCCAACGAAGCAAACTTATGAGATCGCTCTTCCAGAATAGATATTTCATCATGAAGTTGAATCCTTCGGCTGATAATAGGATTAATTTCAGATTCAACTTCTGATATATCCTCGGCTATTCTATCTGCTATCTGGAATGGATCAATTTCAATCTTATCTGGATTTATTCTGGATATGGAGTATGTATCACTGGGAATTGAAAGTATATTCAGTATATCTTCTATCTTTGAATTTAAGGTATCAAGACGATTCCTTATAGGTTCTACCTCTATATCCTCCATTACTTCATCGAGATTTACAGGAACTTCCTTTTTATCAACAACATGCATAACACCAAGCTTGGCCAGATTATCCAGAACCTGAGTCATGTAATCGTCCAGAACCGATATATTGACAAAGCTCATCTTTTCGGGTCGAAACATATTAACAACCTAGATTTGAACTTTATAACGTAATCAGATATGATCTGATTCGTTCCTGGGATAACCCCAGATTTCTGCCGGATATTATGGTTATTATATCCCTGATTTCCATTTCTTTTATAAGAAAAAAAGCTACCAGCACAGAAGCCTGAAGATGAAATTTTGTTAATGTTTCCCGGCTTTCGCGATATAAATATCTTGAGAGCGCAATATCCAATCCCATAACAAAATTACCGTCCACCTGTTTTGCCGATTGAAACACCCTTGTATAAGGTTCTATCTGAGTTTCGTTAATGGTTTTAGCAACATCTTCGTTTTCAGCCAGCATTCTGAATGTATCTTCTTTGATTTTCCAGCCATGGGGTACAGTATACTGGAATATCTGCTCTGGTGAGAATCCATAGTATTCCTTAAACCTTAAAATCCAGAGCAAATTTGTTATATCATACTGTATACCAAGAAGTCTGCCTACATTAATTTGGTCTACAGGCCCCAGGGATTTCATTGCGCGCCAGAGCCTTTGATAGTAATCCTGATCCAGAGCTAATTCGATAGGAAAAAGTTCGCCATCCTCCTTATATTGCTCATAGCCTATTTCCAGGGCTCTGGCATACGGGGTATCTTTCATCAAAGCTACACAAGCTTCTAAATCTTCAGTTTCCAGAGCTTCCTCCAGGTGTAAAGTATTATATTTACCCAAGGAGAAGATAAAAGGCTCTGGAGATTCTTCAGGACTATCCTTTTGAGCTAGCCATCTTACTATTGATTTCAGGCTTAAAAGCTCAAACCTGCTTAGCATACACTGAAAAAAACATCCAGAACTCCCCCTTAAAAAGGTTAATATTTTTATATAGGATACTATTAAGTCTTGTTTAAGTCCATGTTCAATCTGATGCAAATCCGTGGAATCCTGAAAGTTTTCACCATAATATGATCGGGTTAAAACTGATAAAGCCGCCTGAAGGTCAGGTGTATTCAGGAAATCTTCCAGACCATTACGACCCATAAGCTTCCCCTTTAATCCGCGCATTCGGGCATAAGATGCCGGGTATTTAATCATTTTGTACTTCTATCTATTATTGATTTTATTACGAAATCAACGGCCTGATCATGATTTTTCCTGAATAATTCTTCCCAAAGTTGAATCTTCTTTTCAGCTTCATTGTTAATATCTTTTGCTTTCTGCTGAATTTGTCTCCTGGCTTCTTCAAGAACTCGATTTGATTCCTGCTCTTCGCGAGCTTTGGCTTCCTCGATTAACTTCTGAACTTCTTCAGTTGCCTTTTCTTTTATATCTTTTGCCTGTTTTTCAGCCTCGGTAACCATTTTTCGGGCTTCAGTCTCTGCCATCAGAAGAGTTTTCAAGGTCTTTTGTACTGCCATTTTCTTTATTCTCCCGATTTCTATCTGAACGCCGCCCCTTATACCTGCGAACCTCTGAAACTATAAGATAAAATAGTCCCGCTGCGATTAAAATGCGAACCGCTATAAAGACTATCAGAACCACATACCCAAAGTCAAACATCTTCAATTCCTTTGAGGTTTTAACCTACACGTAGCTGCCTTTCAGCATCAACCACGTCTCTATTTATCTTGGATATGCAAATATCTATCTTACTGAATAATGGATCTCCTCTTTCAACAACTCGTCTCATCTGTCTTAATAAGTCGCTGGCCAGTCTGAAATATCTAACCAGATCACCTGGTGGCGCATCTGTATAATCTACCAGTTCCTCAAAATCACAACCTCGGCTCCACTCGTATAAAGGTGAACTTAACTTGCCATCCAGTTCTTTTATTGGAGTATCAATACCCAATGTACCTTCTCTTTTTCTTATACTGGATATTTTTCTATCAGGGCCTGATAGTAAAGGCTTTATGATCTTTTTTGGCATTTTGCTATACCATACATCCCTTTTTGATTCAAACACGATTGCCATTATAAGGACGTTCATCAGGTCTGGATCCAGTCGATGGAAGTAACCATCGAATAGCAATTCGGTTACCTGTAATTCATATCCGTAAATTTGTGATGCAACTTCCCCTCTTGGTAAAAGCCCTTTGTTGTCTATGTAGCCTATTTCCTGAAGCAATTCGAGTCTTCTTTTTATCTGTTGTTCCTGGTAATTTTTCATAACATCTATTTGTCTTGAAATTCCCAGTTTTCGCTGCTGATAATCCATAATTCTATTTGCAGTTTTGATACAGCTTTTAAAGTTCTGACATTTGCTACATTTTAAAGCCTTTAAGGCCCTGTTTATTCCTATTTCTTTTTTACTTATCTTACGACTCTTACGACGTCTTTTTTTACGCTTTTTCCTGGATTTTTTACTTTTTGATGATTTGCTTTGCTCAGCTTTAAGTGCTTCTTCCAGTCTTTTATATTCCCATATCTTTTCCGCACTGTCACTGTGTATGCAGTTTAATTCATCCAGTTCTTTTCTCTTTTTTTCCAAACGCTCCATTGAACGTTCCAGATTTTTTAATGTTTTGATATTTTGATAGTTATTAAGACTGCTTTTACAGACTTCGTAGATATTATCCCTGTGCTTATCGTAGAGATTAAGGACACTACTGTAGGATAAATTGAACTGGCTTTCGATTTTTTCTATATCACCTTCGACAACGCCTTTAACATCCTCGTAATCATCATATTCAGGGTTAACACAGGCATATACAAAACCTTTGTCATCAATCCCCCTGCGACCAGCGCGACCGGCCATCTGATGATATTCCCGAGATTTAAGGTATCTGAATTGAAAACCATCATACTTGGTTATGCTGTCAAAAACAACTGAACAAGCCGGCATGTTAATACCCAGGGCAAAAGTTTCTGTTGTAAAAAGTAGTCTTATAAGACCCGATGTAAATAAACGCTCTACTACTTCTTTAAGGGTTGGCAGCATGCCAGCATGATGATAAGCTACACCATGCTCAATCATCTCTCTTAATGTCTGTGCGCTCAAGTCATTTACTACATCATATCGCTGGCAAAGGTCATCGTATTCACTGAGTATGAGTTTTTTCTCATTGGGCTTCAGGAAATCCCTGTCAATATTCATCAGTGCTTTTTCTTCACAGCTTTTTCGACTGAGGGAAAAATATAAACATGGAAGCTGATCACTCAGGTGAATATGTTCAATTAAATCTCCACCTAACAGAGTCTGTATTCCAGAAATCACTGATTCCATTACCTGAGTGCCTGTAAAATTTCTTTTATTATTTCTTCTGTTTGTTTTGAATGTTGTAAATTTTTCAGGATCTATACCAGAATCTTTTATATCCCGCAGTTGTTCTATCCATCCCAGGCCGTATCCTTTTATATAAAGAGTGTGTTCCAGTGGAACAGGCCGTTCCGTTTCCAGAACCACATCAATCCTGTTTTGGCGTACACTACGCATCCATGCGGCAAATTCCCTTAGATTTGGTATTGTTGCGCTGAGACATATAAAATTTATATGCTGCGGGGCGAATATAATGCTCTCTTCCCAGACGGTGCCACGTTCTATATCGTCAATAAAATGAATTTCGTCAAATATTACATAGCGCACATTTCTAAGGCGGTTTATATCGTCAAAAATTGTATTTCGGAATATTTCAGTTGTCATAAGCAGGATAGGAGCTTCAGGATTTATAACTACGTCTCCTGTGACAATGCCTATTCTGTCGCCATAATCGCGACTGAAATCCCGATATTTTTGATTGCTGAGGGCTTTTATAGGTGCGGTGTATATGATCTGTTCTTCGGCCTGGATATGCTTTTCTATTGCGTATTCGGCTATAAGTGTCTTGCCTGCGCCGGTAGGTGCTGCTACTATTACGGAGTGGTTATTTTCTATGGATTTGATCGCTTCTTCCTGAAATCTATCCAGGATATATTCTTTATAGAGCATCAATGCCTCGCTATTTGCATATTTCAGCAATGCATAATATTACTGATATGAATTATACTACCAGCATTTTACTTTGTCAACTAATATCCTGTTTTCAGGTAGATTGTTACATCCACTTAAACAATAAAGCTCTTCTAAGATTAGTATTCACTTATTTTCTCAGGATTGCAACCATTAGTCACTTTATTCTATTTTTAATTATAGAATTCGTTATTTCTGAAAAATTCTTATTCCTTTTTGTCAAGCTTTTTCAAAAAGCTTAAGGCAGGAATCCAGAAGCTCAACATGATGACTGGATTCCTGCCTTTCCAGGAATGACAGAAACTAATCATTTAAGATTATCTGTTATTATGTTATCTGGATCGTTCCAGTAATTATATCCCCGGATATGTCACTGGTCCATAGAGATGTTATAATTCTTCACCAGTTCAGCCACCGCTTTTATTGTTTCAGGTTTGCATAAAGGCGGCATAACCCCTGCCGATGTTACCACTATACCTTTTTGATTTTCTAATTCATCCAGATCATGTTTTATCTGCCAAAATATCTCATCTTTGGATTTTATCCATAAGGCAGCGTTAGTACCCCCTATCAGGCATTTTCTGTTGCAATTGTTTTTACCGTCCTTTAACGTTGTATTGCCCACCGGCGGTGACGTAAATGCCTCAATAGCTGAGGCAGGTAACTCATTTATATACGGAAGAACATCTTTTAAATGTCCACACATATGTAAAATATGAAATTTCCCGGATGATGTTATTATATTACCATAATCCATAAGATGATTATAACAGTATCTCTGGAAATGTTCAGGGGAAATCAGTGTAGTAGAAGTATTTTCCACCGAATACACTGCATCAGCGGGGCATTTATCAGCAGTTATTTCCGCCCTGCGGCACATATAGGAGTGCATTTGCTCAAATAAACTTTCCACATCTTCCCGGTAATCCCATAACATATAATGGGCATTTTCGATACCTGCGAGATGCTGAACCCAATCCATTAATGGTGAAACACCTATACCGGTAGTGATAACTGCACTTTCCCCTGTATTTTTCACTACTGCCGATGCTTTTTCATATTGGCCCTCGTCAAATTCACATTCGGCATCGGCAAAAAACTCGCGCATTATATTTATATCTTCCCGTTTCTTTACGGGAAATTCCACAGGATGCCATGAACTTGACGATTGGTCAAATCGGTTTGCAGCGTTAAGGGTTCCTAAAGGTGTGATATATTCTATTTTATTATAACCATTTTTTCGTTGGGATCGGATAGATGTATTTTTGCGGCGAACCTTAACGCATGAAGGTATGCCAACATGTTGATCGCTGCCGATCCATTTATGTAGCTCCGTCGAGGACATACTTCGATATGGTTCATCCTGATGTTGTGCATAAGAGCCATTAATTTTAGGCCAGAAAGGTAACCTGTCCATAGGTTTTTTACTTAGGGATGCAATCCATCTTTCCCTGGGAGTCATTAATTCCGCCATTTATAACCTCCAGTGCTATGATTTTAATTTCTGTTTATCGTAAAATCATCTTTCATTCAGGGGAACTCTATATTCAGGTCTTCTATCACCAGGACGTGGTTGTCTTATTTTACTTGCCTCTTCTCTTTGCCTCATAGTATTTTCGAGTTGCCGTATCTTTATTTCCATATTATTCGGCTTATCAGCAAAGTGAAGCGCTACATCAGCCGTAACAAATCCTTGTTCGTACAGGTTAAATATAGCCTGATCTATCGAAAGCACACCCTCTCTATTACGTTTCCCCAATTCTGTTGATATTTCATCAATTTCACCTTTTGCTACCAAATCTTTAATTCGTGGAGTGTCTCTAAGTACCCCAACGGCTGCAATAAGTCCAGTGCCATCAGCCTTTGGCAGTAGTCTTTGGGAAATGATAGCTTTTAGGTTTACCGATAACTCCATAAGTATATTATCACGAAATTCATTCGGATAAAAGTTAATAATACGTTCCAGAGCCTGAGAGCTATTTACGGCATGAAGTGTACTTAACAAAAGGTGTCCGGTTTCAGCATAGTGAAGGGCTGATGTCATAGTATCCGTATCTCGGATTTCACCGATGGATATAACATCAGGAGACTGACGCAGAACGTTTTTTAAGGCATTGGAATAAGATTCCGTATCAATACCAACTTCTCGCTGACTGACAATACTTTTTCTATGTTCATGAATAAATTCAAGCGGGTCTTCTACTGTAAGTATATGACCGGTTTGATTTTGGTTTCGATAATCCAGCATAGCGGCAAGGGTGCTGGATTTACCAGAACCAGTAGCACCTACCACAAAAATAAGTCCGCGCTCTTCCATTACCAGGTCTTTTAGCACCTCCGGCAAAACTAGATCTTCAATGCTGGGTATATCCGACTTTACAATACGGCAGACCATAGAAATCCCTGAATGTCCCTTGTAAATATTTACCCTGAATCTACCGATTCCCTCTCGTTGATATGCGAAGTTAAGCTCAAGGGTTTCCTCAAACTCGGTCTTTTGCTCATCAGTAGTCATAAAATCTGCCACCTGTTGAATTTCAAGAGCACTTAACGGGGTATCTACAATTGGTACTATATCATTTTTTTCCCTCATCATGGGTGGACTATGCGGTATTAAAAATAAGTCAATGGCATTATTATCAACAACAGTTTTGAGTAATTCACTTAGTTTCATATCATTTCAGTAAAAATAAATGGTTCTTCCTACTTAAGTGTGGAAATAAAAAAACATTTTCTAATTAAGAAAAAATCTCATATTTTTGTCATACCTGCGAAAGCAGGAATCCAGAAGCTCAATTTGATGACTTGATTCCTGCTTTCGCAGGTATGACAAGCAAAGTAGGTTTTTCCTGTATAATTTGTATTTTTCTTCACTACCACACTAAACCCGGAAGAACTAAATACTGAGAATTCTAAAAAATCTCTAAAACCAATGTTTATAAGAATTCAGCATGAAGAAACAGATGAAAATGCTCAAAGAATATAGTTCTATGTCATTCCT
>WJIO01000177.1 GCA_014730235.1 Candidatus Poribacteria bacterium | reverse complement strand
TTGCGAAGAACGGAGTAACAAATAAAGTTTTTAGTCTGTATCAGAAGTTTTGGCTCATCCAGTTTGAGTGTGGAAGTATAAAAAACATTGTCCAATTAAGAAAAAACATCCTCCATTTGTCATTCCTGCTTCAAGCTTTTTGAAAAAGCTTGAGCAAAAAGGAATAAGAGTTTCGCAGGAATGACAAGCTGAGAGAATTTTCAAATTATTACCACACTCAAGCCGAAGAGCCACATAAATTTTATACTTGGTATTACAAGATAAATATAGACAATATTTCATGTTTCTGTTAATATAAGCATCGTTTGTTAGGTAAGAAATTTTGAAATTACCAGGAGATTATTTCTGTGGATATTTCGGAAAAATCCAGTGGGATTACTGTCCGTTCAATTATAATCAGCCTTTTGTTGATACCGATAAATTTCTACTGGTGTATAATTGCCAAAGAACCCTATCATTACCAGTCTGTTCCTATCAGTTTTGCCCTTCTTTATAACGTTATATTTATCATGTCCATGCTGGTGGGTTTGAATTTTATGCTTGGTAAAATATCCAGAAGACATGCCCTGAACCAGAGTGAGATGTTAACAGTATACGTGGTTTTAAGCTTTACTACAGCTATTGGCGGAATGGATATGATGCAAATACTTCCATGTATGATGGAACATGCCTTTGGCTTTGCTACACCGGAAAATGAATGGGAGAATTTATTTCATCGTTACATTCCTACATGGCTTTCTGTGAGAGATACTTCGGTTCTTGAACCTTATTACGAAGGTGATTCTTCGTTTTATAACATGAAATATATAAAAGCATGGTTAAAGCCTTCTTTGATCTGGTCATGCTTTGTAATTGCCCTGGTTTTTGTTATGATGTGTATCAACGCTATTGTACGTAAAAGCTGGGTTGAACATTCAAAGCTTTCGTTTCCAATAATTCAGCTTCCATTGGAAATGACTGATGAGAAGTTTTCTGTTTTCAAAAGTCGTTTAACGTGGATAGGTATAGCTATATCAGCCGGTATTGCCATAGTAAATGGTTTAAGTCGTATTTTCCCCGCTGTGCCGTTTTTGAAAATAAGTCCCTGGTATCATAACTTTGGCAGGTATTTTCATTCCCGACCCTGGAATGCTATGGGATGGACTCCTGTGGGTGTTATCCCCAGTATAGTCGGTCTGTCATTTTTTATGCCGCTGGACCTGGCTTTTTCATGCTGGTTTTTTTATATCTTCTGGAAGGCCCAGCGGGTATTTTTCTCAGCTATTGGTACAAAGGCTATGTCAGCAGTCCAGGTTCATAATATAGCCTTTCTTAACCAGCAGTCTTTTGGAGCCGCTATGGGAATGGCGGCTATCGCTATCTGGCTTACAAGAAATCATCTTAAACGAATTTTAACTGGTATGTTTAAAGGTCAAAAGGGTTATGATGATAATGAACCTATGAAATACAGCAACGCCATATTAGGTCTGATGCTGGGCGGCGGCTTTCTGTTCATTTTTTCAATGGCGGCTGGAATGAAGATATGGGTCATACCAGCATTTTTTATTTTATATTATGCCTTTGCTATTACAATAGCCAGAATAAGGGCTGAATCAGGAACTCCGGTGCATGATTTTCATGCTACAGGGCCTGACCAGATTTTGACCGATGCCTTTGGATTGAGGATTCTTGGACCCAGGTCTTTAACGGTATTCTCACTTTTTCACTTTTTTAATCGGACATACAGGTCTCACCCAATGCCCAGTCAGATCGAAGGTCTCCGCATGGCTTCACAAACAGACACAAGTCTGAAACATCTGTATCGGGTTATGATGCTGGCCCTGGTAATAGGTACGCCAATATTCTTCTGGGTTTATCTGCATATATCTTACCGACACCAGGGCAGTATGCTAATGCGATTTGCTGTTATGTCATACAGGAATCTGGAAACTCAATTAACTTATCCCCATGCCTTTGACCCTACGGTTATTGTATCAGTATTAAGCGGGTTTTTTATAACTATTGGGCTTATGTTTATGCGTCTAAAGTTTTTGTGGTGGAACCTGCATCCTGTGGGCTATGTTATTTCCAGCAGTTTTTCCATGAACGTGTGCTGGTTTTCAATATTCGCAAGTTGGTTAATGAAACATATTATTCTGCGATCCGGTGGTTTGAAAATGTTGCACCAGTCAAGGTCGTTTTTCTTTGGACTTATACTGGGTCAATTTTTTGTAGCCGGTTTCTGGAGTATACTGGGAATAATAATGGGAAGGACTATTTATATTTTTACCTGGTAACTATGGTTTCACAGTTTTATGAAAATGTTGATAAAGATATAACAGTGTTGTGTATTAATCAACGGCAGTAATTGTTTTGATTATCAATATAGTAATACTCTCCCTAAATTTATCTTTCTTCTATTACCCACCGAAGAATCTTAAACTTCAAAAACGTTCAGCAACAGGCTTTTATCTATATCCATCAACCAATACTATATTTGGCTCTTCCGGGTTCAGTGTGGTAAAGGCAAGAATCTTCTGTATGCTGTCATTCCTGCTTTCGCAGGAATGACAAGCTGAGAGATAACCACACTGAACCCGGAAGAGCCCTGTATTTTTTGACACATCAACGTTTGGCACGTTTGTTGCAATTTGCTACAATATATAATCCAATTACTGTCAATTACAAATAACGCAGAATTAAAGTTTTATCTGGACATTACCGAGGAAGAATTTAGAAGTGCATTGCATTTTGATGAGATTCTTCTCTTTGTTCAGAATGACAAAAGTATTATCCACTCAAAGTGAGGTTATAGAAATGGATTTGCGTTATGAAGAAGAAAAAGTAGATTTATCGTCAATAGATATTAAAATTATTGATAATCTTGATAAGAATAAAACTGAGGATTTGGAAGCCATAGCTAAAAAATTATCCGAATTTTTTATAAGAATGATAAAAAGAATGAATGCTCAAAACCATTCTTATAATCCTGAACAAATGAAGACTCTTTGCAATTATGAAAGCACCAAATCCATTCTTGAGTGCCTTGATGGAGGTTATCTGGTATATGCAGAAAGTGAAGGGATAATAATCGGCGCTCGTATGATTATATTAGAGGATAATAAATATAGACCCAAATTCTTTTATATTTTGCCTGAATATAGGAAAGGTACAAATTTAGCCATGCTTTTAAGCATACCCATTGCTCAAAAACTCCGGGAGATGGGAGTTGATAGTTATGAATTTATGGCTTTGAATTTTCCTGAAACTCTTAGATTTTATCGTTCTATACCAAATATTCAAGAAATTGGTCCTACTGATAACGGTATGTTTGTTAAATTCAGGAAATACATTCGCTGGAAGGAAGATTCAAATCAAAAAGAGATGATCGTATCAGTTCCTCCCGAATTAAGTATGTAAATAAGCATAAATGCCGATAAAAATTTATGTAAAATAGTGCCAGAGCAAATCTAATCTACCCCGAAGGATTAAATGCTTTCCTGAATAACGCATCACCTGACGTATTTTCTCCCTGTATTCCGGTTTGTAGCAGTGAATCTCACAATTTTTGCATGATGGTTTGGGATCTTGAGGGCAACGCTCAAGACGTTTGAGAGAATATTCAAGAATTTTCTGACAATCGGAACATAGCTTAGCTTTTGGTGTTTTATGATTGCCGCGACAATATATACTGATGAATTGCTCAAGTATGTATTTGTCATTTTCTTGTTTATCCATTTCTGTTGTTATCCCTCAACATTCCGCCTATTTGAGCTTCGTATAGCTTTTTGTATAATCCCTCCTGATTGATTAACTCCATGTGACTTCCCAACTGAACCATTACGCCGTTATCCAGAACAACAATACGATCAGCTTTTAACACTGTAGATAGACGATGGGCGATAACGAAAGTTGTCCTGCTTTCCATGAGTTTTTCCAGGGCTTCCTGCACCAGCATTTCAGATTCGGAATCCAGAGCCGAGGTGGCCTCGTCCAGGATTAGTATCCTGGGATTGCGGATTATTGTACGGGCAATGGATATGCGCTGCTTTTGACCACCTGAAAGCTTAACTCCCCTTTCGCCTACCTCTGTTTCATATCCTTCGGGTAACTGGGTTATGAAATCATGAATATTTGCGGCTTTTGCCGCTTCAATAACTTCTTCATCAGAGGCATCAGGTTTTCCAAACCTAATATTATCTTTGATGGAAGCGGCGAAAAGAAAGCTCTCCTGAAATACCATACCTATCTGTTTTCTCAGAGATTCCACTTTTACATCTTTGAGGTTATAATTATCCATATGTATATCCCCGACGATAGGGTCGAAAAATCTGGGGATAAGATTCGCCATGGTGGTTTTGCCTGAGCCGCTGGGACCCACAAGGGCTATCATTTCACCTGGTGATACTTTAAGGCTTATGTCGGTGAGAACCTGATTATCGGCTTCATAGGCGAAACATACATCCTTGAAAGTAACCCCTCCAGATATTGGGGGTAACTCCTCAGCATGGGGTTTATCCTGGATTTCAGGTCTGGTATCCAGAAATCCAAATACCCTTTCGGCGGCTCCCATAGCACCCTGGATGCGGTTGCTCAACTGCATATATCTGGCGATAGGAGCAAACAGTGTTCCCTGGTAATTGATAAACGCAATGAGAACGCCCATCTGTATGTCACCCCTTATGGCTTTTAGACCACCAAACCAGAGCACCAGCATTACACCTGATACGGCTGTCAGTTCTGCAATACCACCGGAACTGGAATGAAGTATACTCTGTTTTAACCTGAAACCCAGTATCTGGCTGAATATATCCTTCATTCTGCTGATTTCACTTTTTTCCTGGGTAAAAGCCTTTACTTCCCTGGTTCCAGATATACTTTCCTGGAGATTTTCGGATATAATTGACCTTTTTTCCTGAACCTGACGGGAAACGCGCCTGACGGGCCTTGCAAATAAGGCCAAAGCCACACCAAAAAACGGGAGTGTAGGCAATGCAATGAGGGTTAGTTTCCAATCAAGATATAACATAAAACCTATTGTGACAAAAAATCTCAGGGTATCGGTTATGAAATCCACCAAGGTAGAGGTGTAAAGTTCACGCATGGCCGGCACATCATTAGTAAATATGGACATGAGTTTCCCGGTTTTTTCCTTGTTGAAGAATGACATGGAGAGGGTCTGCAAATGAGAAAACAGGTTATCACGCATATCTATAATAGCTTTTTCGCCTATGTATGTGAATAGATATCCCCGCAGAGTTGAAAATATGGCATTTAGCACCGATGCGCTTACAGCAATACCGCAGGCAACAGCCAGCATCCTGGCGTTTTTATCGATAATAACATCATCTACCATCAATTTATTGACCCAGGGACGAACAAGGCCGAGGAAGGATGTTATGATAGCGCATATCAGAGCAAGAATTTCTATATGCCAGTAGGGCCTCAGGTATTTCAATGCTCTTATAAAGTTTTGCCATGCGTTTGTATTATCTGAATTAGAACCCATATTTACATTTCAATCCTTTTTGGTGGGAGAGGTATGGATGTTACTGACAATTTTTAACAATTTGAAGTATAGCACTTTATACCAATATTTTCAATGGTTTCTTGGTTTTCAAACTAAATTTAATAAAGAGGGAAAATTTTCCCAACACCCATTCAAATTTCCCTACCTAATTTTATAAAGATAATTTTTATAACCTAAAAAAAAGCTGCTAAACGCTTATGAGTTATAGATTTCAGGGCTAATCTATGAAAGTATTTTATCTGGCATATCCCTTGCTCTGGAAAAGCTATAAAATAATGTGTCTAACCATATTATCAAAACCCGGGGAGGAAAAAATGTTGTTTGATAAGTTTACCGAAGGTCTTACTCTGGCGACATATTATTCAGGTCTACGTCATAAGGTTATAGCCAACAATATATCCAATTCTGAAACACCGGGATATAAGGCCCTGGATATTTCGTTCCAGGAACAGCTTGAGGATTTTATGGAATCAGGTAACACCAATTCCGGTAAAATTTCTCCTGATCCACCGAAATTAATACTCAGACCTGATATGAGTAGTTATAAAATGCGGATAGATGGGAATACTGTTAGTCTAGACCAGGAAATGACGAAATTATCCCAGAATACAATTTTGCATAATACTTATCTGCAATTGTTAAACAGCAGGTTCCGTATATTAAAGGCGGCTATCAGCGAAAATGTATAAAATTAAAGGAGGCAAGGATGGATTTATTGAACGCATTGGACATAAGTTCATCAGGCTTGATCGTTCAGCGATTCCGGATGAACCTCTGTGCTGAAAACCTGGCCAATATAGAAACTACACGCACAGCCAACGGTGAACCTTATCGCCGCAAGCAGATAGTGATAAGCGATGGCGGGGATCAGATCAGCTTTCAGGACGTGATGATGGGTATGCAAAACTCTATGCCTGTTTTCGACGGGGCAAAGGTGATTGATGTGGTATATGACCAGACGAACTTTCGGTCTATCCACAAACCCGGCCATCCTGATGCGGATAAAAATGGCTATGTCCTCATGCCCAATGTTAATCCCATAGTGGAAATGGCCGATATGCTTTCGGCAACCCGGGCCTATGAGGCAAATATAACAGCTTTTTCATCCGCTAAGAGCATGGTGGCAAAGGCCCTGGAGCTTGGAAAATGAAAATCAGTCCGTTCAAGATACCATATATAAATACTAAGATACAAAATCCTTCTACCAGTAAACCCGGGGATAAAACTTTTTCAAAGGTCTTAATGAAATCAGTGGAAAAGGTTAATGTCCTTCAGAATCAGGCGGATATAACCAGTCAAGACCTTATTCTGGGTAACAATAAAGATGTTGTGCAAACTATGATTGCTGTGGAAAAAGCTGATATTTCGTTCCGTATGATGACTCAGATCCGTAATAAGGTTATAAAGGCCTATGAAGAAATTATGCGTATGCAGGTTTGATTTAGTTTAAAGGTGATAGTCAATAGTGAAAAAAGGCAATATTAATAAAAGGTAATTATGCGAGAGGTTATTAATTCACTTCGATCCAGCTTTGGTGATAGCTGGGGGAATCTTTCAGTAAAGAGAAAATTGATTATCGGGCTGGCGGCTGCGGCTGTCGTTGCTGGTTTGATCAGCGTTGCGTTATGGTCCAGCCGGCCTGACTATGCTGTTCTGTTTTCGGGATTGTCGCCGGAAGATACCCAAGTGATACAAGATGAGTTATACGCTGCCCGTGTTCCGCATAGGGAATCACCAGATGGTTCTTCAATCATGGTGCCGGCTTCGGAAGTTCACAGAATGCGTATGAGACTTGCCAACAAAGGACTGCCAGAAATTGGTGCAGTGGGCTTTGAAAGCTTTGACAAGACGGATTTTGGTATGACCGATTTTGTCCAGAAGCTGAAATATCAAAGGGCTTTACAGATTGAATTATCCCGAACCATATCCCGACTGCGGGAAGTTACAGCCGCAAGAGTGCATATCGCCCTACCTCGTGAGTCAGTTTTTACTGAAAGAGAACAACCTTGCAAGGCATCAGTAGTTTTAAACCTGCGTCCCGGGGCCAGGCTGGAGAAATCCCAGGTAAATGGTATTGTCCATCTGGTGGCTAGTGCTGTACAGGGATTGCAGAAGGATAAAGTTACTGTGCTTGATACGTCGGGTAGAATGTTATCTTCACCGGACAATTCTTCATATGTGGACAGCAGTCAGCTTGAATACCAGAAGGAAATGGAATCAAGTCTTGAAAAACAAGTGCAAAATATGCTTGATCTTGTGTTGGGATATAACAAAGCTGCTGTGCAGGTTGCGGCAGAGATAGATTTTACTTCGGGGGAAACAACCTCTGAGACCTATGAACCCGAATCGGTTATAAGATCCGAGACTTCCACTAAATATACCTCAAAAGGTGCAAATCCATCAGTATCTATAGGTGTACCCAGCGTTACAGCCAACGTTAATCCCAATCCTCAGACTACAGGCATAACACCAGAATATGATAAAACTGACACCTCAACCGAATATGAAATAGGCAGAACTATATTAAAAACAATACAGCGACCAGGAACTATAAAGAAATTATCAGTAGCCGTTGTTGTGGATAACAAGACGGTAGATGGTAATTCTGTACCCCGAACTCAGCAGGAACTACAAGATATTGAAAGCCTGGTAAGAAACGCTGTGGGGGTTGATAATGCCAGGGGAGATCCCCAGATTGAGATCCGCAATATCCCCTTTGATACTTCCCTTCAAAAGGAGATGGAAGAGGCTGAAAAGCTCCTGAAAAGAGAAAAACTGCGGGATACAATCGTAAAGGCTGCGATTGCGGTAATCGCAGGAGTTTTACTTTTAATAGTTCTCAGATCATTGCTGAAAAATCGTGGTTCTGAAGATATACCTGCCATTACCGAAGGCGAGACAGAAACACCGGAACTTGACCAGGGTGAGGAAGTTATTGAATCTGTGGGAACAGAACAGTTACCGGAACTATCTGCTCAAGCATCCTCCGAAATTGCAGAAGCATCAGGGCCTCTGGAAAGGGACAAAAGAAGAATTATCGCTATGGTTGACAGCGATCCGGATAAAGTCATACAGATTATAAGAGAATGGGTTTCAGAATAGGGAGTAATATTAATGCTGGATGTGAGAATTTCTGATGATGAAAATGTAGTTAAAAATAATCAGTCGGATGAAGATGACGACCAATCAAAAATGAAAGGTAGACAAAAAGCGGCGGCTTTGTTAATCGCATTGGGATCAGATACTTGCGCGAAAATATTCAAAGAGTTAAACAGCGATGAGGTGGAATTGATAGCCTCTGATATAGCTCAACTGAAAAAGGTTGATAATGATACCATGAAATCTGTATTCCGGGAATTCTTAGATACAGCCACCAGCGGCGGGGTTATCCGAGGTGGAGTGGCTTATGCCACAGAAGCCTTGAGTAAGGCCCTTGGGGCTGAGGATACTATGGATACAATTGACCGAATAAAAGCAAGCTCTACCCGAAGGCCTTTCGATCACTTAACGGAATCTGCCAGTTCTATTGAACTCCTGCTGGAAATGATAAAGGAAGAACATCCTCAGACTATTGCGTTGATCCTGGCCCATGTTAAAGAACAAAGAGCAGCCCAGATTTTACCATTGCTGCCGGAGGAAATAAGAGTTGATGTCATTACAAGAATTGCCAACATGACAACAATTTCTCCTGAAGTTATTTCACAGATAGAGGATATTTTAAATACTAAGAGTCAGGGGCAGGAAAGAGTTAAAGCTGGTGGGGCAAAAGCGGCGGCTGAAATACTTAACCGGGTTGAGGCCGAGTTTGAAAAACAGGTTATGGATTCAATCACTGAATCCAACCCGGAACTGGCGGAACGCATATCCGAACATATGTTTACATATGATGATATCATACTAATATCTGATACAGGCATACAGAAACTGTTGCAGGAAATTGAAGAAAACGATCTGCTTATGGCCCTTAAAGCCAGCACCGAAGCCATCCAGGAGAAAATTTACAGGAATATGTCGGACAGACGGCAGAATATGATTCAGGAAGACCTGGAAAAAATGCCTCCGGCCAAGCTAAAGGACGTTTTAGCTGCGCAAAAACGGATTCTTGCTGTGGCCAAGGAAATGAGTCAGGATGGTCAGATTGAAATTGTCAGGGATTCTCAGCAGGAAGTATATATTTAATATATGGTGAAAATAATAAAAATTAAAAACGATGATAAGCTTTTGAAAAATCTTGAAAGCGTAATCTTCGATGATGATCTTTCCAGAGGTGATGACTCGTCCTCAGGTAAAGATGCCAGAAGCCTTGAAGAACTTTATTTGCAGAAAATATCGAAGGCTCAAAATGAAGTTGAGAGACTGATAAATGAAGCGCAGAAAAGGGCTGATGATATTATAAAAAAAGCCCAGCAGAAAGCCCAAAATATGGAAAAAGAGGCCTATGAATCAGGATACAAAGAGGGAAAGAAAACAGCAGGTGAAGATATAGAAGAAATAGCTGGAAACATGGCTAAGGCTTTCAGGGACGGTCTAGTTGAGATGGCGTCTCTCAGGGATAATATTCTTAATAGGGCTGAGGATGATTTAGTCCGACTGTCGGTTTTCATAGCGGAAAAACTGCTTTATCGGGAACTTGAACAGCATCCAGAGGCAATTCTGGATATTGTCACGAAGACTGTAAGGTCGATCAGAAACGCAAAGCATATTGTGATAAGACTTAATCCTGATGATATTAATATCGCTGAAGAATTCTTCAGCGATATTACGGAAAATATCAAAAATAACAGTGAGTTAATCCTGCAGGAAGATCCGGATTTAGAATCAGGAGGATGTATTATTGAGACTGATACCAACATAATTGATATGTCTCTGGATGCTCGTATGGAATCCCTTAATGAATCTTTAAATATTACTGAAAACGAGAATGAGTTTGAGGAGCAACAGATCGAAGAATCTAAAACTTTTAAAGATACTGAGACTTTTTATGACAATTGATCTGAATAAATATTTGAATATTCTTGATGGTATAAATCCGGGCAAAAGATACGGTAAAGTTACCCAGGTGTTGGGTCTTGTGGTTGAGGGTGTTGGTATGCCTACATGTGTGGGTAATTTGTGTTCCATAATCCCTCACAATGGTAGAAACGAGGAAATTCGGGCGGAAGTTGTGGGATTCGTGGATGACAAATTCCTGTTAATGCCGCTAGGTGAAACTCATGGAATACGGCCTTCGGACAGGATTATTTTTTCCAATGAACCCTTTAGCGTAAAAGTAGGCGAGGAAATGTTGGGAAGGACTGTTGATGCCCTGGGAAATCCTATAGATGGTCTGGGACCTATTTTTTCTGTACCTGATCATGCCCGAAGCTGCCATGTATACAATAATCCGCCGGAACCTTTCAGCAGAAAGCGGATCAGTGAACCTTTGGCCACGGGTATTCGGGCTATTGATGGATTAATAACCTGTGGAAAAGGCCAAAGGATGGGAATATTTGCTGGTTCTGGAGTTGGTAAAAGTGTACTGCTGGGCATGATCGCCCAGAACACCACAGCAGACGTGAATGTTATAGCCCTGATCGGTGAAAGAGGCAGGGAAGTCAGGGATTTTATCGAAAAAGACCTGGGAGAAGAAGGCTTAAAACACTCGGTGATAATCGTTGCCACATCAGACCAGCCCCCTTTACTAAGGGCTATAGGGCCGTCTGTTGCCATGACTATAGCCGAATATTTCCGGGATCAGGGAAAAGATGTTCTTTTCATGATGGATTCGGTAACCAGATATGCAATGGCGGAAAGAGAGATCGGACTTGCTATTGGAGAGCCACCCACCACAAAAGGATATACCCCTTCTGTCTTTGCGAAGCTGCCAAAACTCCTGGAAAGGGCTGGCTCTACGTCGGAAAAAGGCACTATTACCGCCCTGTATACTGTGTTGGTGGAAGCCGATGATATGAATGACCCTATAGCTGATGGCGTAAGATCAATCCTTGATGGACATATAGTTTTATCAAGGGAACTGGCTATACGAAATCATTATCCAGCCATAGAAATTAACGAGAGCGTCAGCAGGCTTATGGTGGATGTAACAGAATCAGATCACAGAAAAGCCGCAGCTCGACTTAAAGAGACAATGGCTATTTATAATGATGCCAAGGATATGATTGATATTGGTGCGTATGTTCCGGGCAGTAGTTCAAAAATAGATTATGCCATCGAACAGATTGACGCTATAAATGAATATCTCAGGCAGCCTATAGAAGAACAGGCAGTTTTTGACGATACTATTTCGAGATTAATGAGTTTACTGCCAGAATAGGACGATATGAAAAATAAATTCAGATTGGCCAAACTAATTAAATATAGAAAATCTCTGGAAGATCAAAAGCGTATTGCTTTAGCTGCTGTAGAGGAAAAACTTCAGAAAGCCAAGGAAGAGCTTTATTATCTCCGGGAAACTCAGGAATTGTGTCATGAAAGTTTAAATAAGACTCCTGAAGATGCCCGTATTCTGCTTATGTGTCTGAATTCCTCTGCACTTCGGGCATTTAAACAGCGGAAAGTTATCAAGAATATTGACAAAGAAATATTGGATGCAAAGGAAGAACTTGCAGAGGCTTCTAAATCCCGGAAGATAGTGGAAAAGCTAAAAGACAGACACCAACAGAGATTGGAAAAAAAGTTTATCAAACAGGAACGCAAATACCTTGATGAGGTGGCATCCATCAGGTATTTGAGAAACAAAATAGACCCATATTCCAAAAATGTTTAGATATGAAAGCAGTTATTATAATTTCCATATTAACCTTTATAATTGCTACAGGTGTTGTTATGTTCCTTACGGGTACATTTAAAAGCATGCTTTCAAAGGATACTGTGGAAATCGAAACCGATGGGGAAGAAGAGCAGGATAAAGAATCAGTGGACGAAAATGAATACCAGGTAAAGACTGAATCAGAAAAAGAAGATCAGGAAAAGGATAAGAAGGCTCTAAAGACAAAAGAACAGCAGTTGCAGGAAAAGCTGGAAAAATATGAGGCAAAAATTCAGACGGCAGAAAAGAGATTAGCGGATATAAAAAAAGAGATTGACACACTTAAAGACAGCAAAACTTCTATAAGTGCCAGTAAACAACTGGCAAAAATATACAGTTCCATGCAACCGGACACGGCAGCAAAGGTAATATCAGAACTTGATAAAGATTTGGCTGTAAGAATATTTTCAGAAATGAGTGACCGAACAGCCGGGAAAATAATGGATTCTATAGCAGAAGAAGATGCAAATTATGCGGCAGAAATAATTAAGCTTATGGCCGGGAATGATTGATGATGTTTTTAGCCAATTAAGGAAATTATGTTTAACTTTTTACAAAATATCGTTCTGGAAAATATGATCCAGGAGGTTAAGACTGCCCTCAATCAAAATAATAAGAATGACATTGAGAAGTCTTTTATTTCATTTCTAGCTAAAGAACAAAGAATTAATAAAGATATTTTGTCACCTGCGCCGAATGAATCATTAAAAATAGAAGTTATACAACCGCGTTCTGAAAAACATAGTTCCAGATTGTTATTGGCTAATGTTGATCATAAGCAGCTTAATGCGGGGAAAACCTTTAAGTTTAATCATTTTCAGGATAAATTAAAATTCTCAGAGACTTCAAAGGCGGTGGAAATCCCTATTGATACCCCTTTAGAAAAGGTGAAAAAGGGAGATATATCTTTATTTGAGGGGGAAAAGAGAATTGTTTCTTTGTTAGATGACGAAAAGATATTTAAGCCACAAGAAAAAGGGAAAATGGAAATTGGATATCTGATAAAGAATGAAGCTGCTATCCATAAAAATATAATTTCACAACAGACAAGAGAAATTCAGACAGACATAATCGAATATGAACCAAGAAAAATAGAATATGAATATATAATATTTACCGAAAATAGCGTAAAGCCAAAATTCAACTTAAAAGTAAATACGGTGATTGATGATAACCAAGAAGGTATAATCGTTAATTCTAAAGATGATATCGATCTATCCTCAAAGGTAAAAATGGTAACTGCTGAAAATCCTCAAATTCCCAATATAGATAAGAAATCGGAAAAGTCAAATTTGCTACTGGAGATTAATCCTGAAGTTCATAATAATATTATGGAAAAGTCTCTGAACATTCAGGGACAAGAAGATACTTCTGCTTCAGACAGAAATTTTTTATCTGAAAGATTAATTGAGGATTTTGCCATTCCAGAGAGACAAATTTCTGGGTTACATTTTGCAGATCCAGAGATACCTCTTGAAGAAAATTCTCCAGGTGTTTTAGAAGTTCCGGATACGCCGGAAATACCCATTGATACCTCTTTACAAAGTGGGGAGAGGAATATTTTGTCTTTAGAGGAGAGGGTTAAATCTTTAGAAGAAAGGGAAATGAGAATTGATCCATTAAAGGAGACGGAGGAAATCGCTGAATCTATAAAAAAAAGAGGAAAAACAGTTAAATCCCTGAATAAAGGGAAGATTAAAGTTGGATCTTTAGAAAAACGGAGAAACGAAATAGGACAAGAGGAAAATGAGATTCCCCTTTTTACCCAAAATGAAGAAGTGGAAATTGCAAATGCTGATTTGGATTTATTCAATACCAGAATTAATCAAAATAACTTAGAGATAATTATGGATGATGAGCGTGTTAAACCATATTCTATAATCGTAAGCTCTGAAGCTCATGGGTCAGAAAAAAACACCCAAGAAGAGGAATTGGTAATTGAAGATAGCGAATCACATCCATACAACAGAGATGAAAATATAGCAAAAAGTTCCGATATTCAATTGGAATTCGCCCGGTTTTCTGATAATTCTATAAAATTGGAACAAGTGCCGTTAAATATAATTTCTGATGATAACTCAATAGTAAAATCTCAATGGGAAAACAGGCAGGATGTAATTCATAGTATAGAATTTCTCAATGATGCTAATAATGGCAACATCAAAGACAACCCGGTTGATGAAAACACAGAAGCTGTGAAATTGACAGCAAAAGAGGATATTCCACCGTTTTTCCATCAAAGCGAAAGGATTCTGAAAAAAGAAAATACAGTAATTATTCAAAAGGATGAAACATTAATTAATCCTGTTGATAATCCAAATAAGCCGACAGAACAAATGGATTTCAATTTTAAGATAGATACAGATAAAAGAGAAATAACCGGAATTATCCGAAAACCTTTTGATGAAGGAATGACTTTTACCAAAGAAAATATAATTCCGGTAGTGGAAAAGGAAATAGGTGATATACCCAGGCCAAAATATGAAAATTTTTCTGTAAATAATAATTTCATGATCGAACCTGAAAATCAGAAGACAAATAAAACTACTGCAAATAATATGCCTTTTGCTGAAAAGCCTGATCCCCCGCCAATAACGGAGAAAAATTCTGATACTGGATATAAGTTGGATTATCTGGGAACTGATAAACCAGTAGAATCAAATAAAGAATTTTTGGTTAATGATAAAAAGATAAAAGCTGTTTCAGGGCAAATGGGACAAACAGAAAAACATTTTGATGCTAAATTAAAGAATGAAAATGTTACAAATGCCAAAAATAAAACGATAATGGAGCAGGCTTCTTATGAACTAAAAACAGATGATTCAGGTGATTTTATAGAAGGTGATATTGAGGTTAGTAAGATCATGGAGACTATCCCTGATAAAGAGCAAAAGAATTCCGAAATAACATGGAAATCCCACGTACCAGAAAATTTTGCCAAACCTCTGTTGGATAATAAGGAAATTGCAAAATCAACAAAAATAACTCTTTTATCCCAATCTAGAAAAAAGGCAGATAGGCATATAGTTTCTACAGAAGTAAAGATTAATGATGGGAGGGTTCTAACAGAAGAAAATAAAGGTTTGAATGTAAAAAAAATGGATAATAAAGTGTGGGATATTAAGAAAATAGAGCATATCAGTTGGAATACAGAAAAAGCAGGGAATATAGATTTAAATTTTGAAAGATGGGAAAATATTTCAGAAGCAGAAAAATATGTTAAACCAATAAAGACAGATAATAAAGAAGATACAACTAAAGTGAATAACGGAGAAATACCAGAAACTGTTTTTGCAGAGATTACTAAAACAGAAAGATTGTCCAAAATATATATCTCTTTAAATGAAAAAATGATAAGAGAAAGAAATATTGACAATAATTCTTCAAAAATAGCTTCTGTTATCATCAAAGATAATACGGGTAAAACAATGGAAAACAATTCAGAGATTTCTATAGATGATTTAGCACCTGAATTGGAGATTTCAGAGCGGGATATAATATCACATACACATATAGAAATAGTAAAAACAAAAGATAGATTGCCAGTTCATAATGATTTAAAAGCAATTGACGAAATAATAAAGAATATCATTTCAAAAAAAGAGCAATTACCATATATTCCTATGGCATTTGGAGTTTTACCGGTAGAATCTACCCGTAAAAATGAGGTTGTATCCATATCTCAGGATACGACATGGAAAAAAACAAAGATTTCAAACCCGGAATATACAACGCTGGTTAATCATGAAAGGAAAATTACAGTTGATGATTCTTCTGAAATGACATTACCTGCCAATTATAACTATGTTAGAAAGGATTTTCAGCAATTCAGGCCGGTTTTTCAGACTGCATATCCTAATGCTGAAGACACAGAAGCTTTCATGGAATTTATACCCGATGAAAAAGAAAGCCCGGAATTAATAAATAATCTGATAATGGAAAATATAATAAATATTCCACAAGGCCACCAGACACATATTCAGGAATTACCTATCGAAAGGCAGATCCATATGATTTCCTCACTGGCGGAACTGCCGGATAAAATATCAACTCAGTTACGGAATATGTCTTCAGGTTCCAGCACCATGACTATTCAGCTTGAGCCAGAGAGATTAGGTAAGATCAAATTCAAGGCAACACTGGAAGGTAAAAAGATGACGGCAGAATTGAAAGTTGAGCGATTGGAAACAAAAGAACTTATAGAATTTGAAATACCAAATATTATAAAAACCCTGGCCAGTCAGGATGTGGAAGTATCGGAGATTCGGGTTTCCCTGCAAAATAAATCTGCTGGATCAGAAAGCAGGGAATGGAATTTTTCAAGAAGCAGCACAAACCGAGAAATGTTAGCAAACCATGAACAGGGATCAGAAGGAAGACAAAGAGAAAACCAGGAATTCAGCCGGCGCAGATACTACATGGGTGAAACGCTAGTTGATATGTTTATATAAAGTGATCAGTAATCCATTATCTGTAAATATTTTTTATATAAAAGAAAGGGGGTAATTGAATAAATTATGAGTATTAATATTATTAACACAAAATCAGGTTTGAGGGATATAGTGGAAAAGGTGACAGAACCAGGGGGAACTCTGGATAAGGATGCATTTTTAAACCTTCTGGTAACACAGATGCGTTATCAGAACCCAATGAAACCTATGTCAAACGAAGAGTTCATCGCTCAGACAGCACAATTTTCGTCCCTTGAGCAGATGCAGAATCTGAATGTGCATATACAGGATTTGCTGGAAATGCAAAGGACATCCTCCAAAGCATCGGCTTTGAATCTAATAGGAAAAGAGGTGAAAATAGAGAACTCCAGTTTTTCTCTGAAAAGTGGTTCTCCTGTAAATCTGAGTTATTCCGTTTCATCCACAGCAGATGTAAATATAAGCATATATAACTCCAGTGGACAGGTTGTAAGAACCTTTGATATGGGTGAAAACACCCCGGGTATTTACTCCTTTATCTGGGATGGATTAAATGAGGAAGGTGTTATGTCACCAGATGGAGATTATACTTATGTGATCTCAGCGGTAGATTCCGCAGGAAATGAAGTAGGTCCTACTGAAATCATCATTGGTGTAGTGGATGGTCTGATAACATCCGATGATGGTATTCAGATTTCGGTGGATGGTCAACGTTTTTCTCTGGAAAATGTAATAGAAGTTCGGGAAATTACTCCGGCTGATCCAGATGATTAGAAGGGAGGTATTAAGATATAGACATGAAGCTGATCCGGAGTTCAACTACTTCGCTGAAAAGTGGAGCACATGCGCAGAAGAAGAATATACAAAGGCAAAACTCAAAGAGCTTTGCCCAAGTCCTAAAAAACCAGCGGGAAAAGGCAGAGGTCAAATTGTCAGCTCATGCCCAAAAACGTCTTAAACAGAACAATATAAATATCTCACCCCAGGATATTACCAAGATCAGCAATGCAGCCGCAAAGGCTGAAAAGAAAGGATCAAGGGAATCCCTTATGCTCCTTCGAGACCTGGCTCTGGTGGTAAACATAAGCAACAGGACGGTTATCACTGCTGTAGAAAAAACCAGGCAAAAGGACAAGATATTTACAAATATTGACAGCACAATAATTCTATAAAAACATAACAGAGGCTGGGCCTCATCTGAGGGGGCCTCATAGATCGCTTCTCGACTAGAGGCGATATTTATACAGGAGGAATATCAGTGATACGCTCATTATATTCGGGATTAACCGGTATAAAAAGCAACCAGGTTTCCCTGGACGTAATAGGTAATAACGTTGCAAACATAAACACACCAGCATATAAGACAGGACGGGCATCTTTCTCTGACAGCCTGTCGTCAATGCTCAAAGCAGGTACTCCGCCATCAAGTTCCATTGGTGGTATTAATCCCATGCAGGTTGGCGGCGGATCTGTTGTAGGTTCGGTGAATAACATATTTACACAAGGTGGAATGGAAGTTACTGGTAAGACAACCGATTTGGCCATATCCGGTGAAGGCTTTTTTGTCCTTCAAAGCGGAGAGGAACAGTTTTATACCAGAGATGGTACATTTGAATTAGACGCCAACGGTAAACTGGTTGATCCTGCCACTGGATTCACAGTGCAGGGGAGAATGGCCAACGGTTCTGGTGAAATTCTTTCATCCACACCTGTAACTGATATTACAGTTCCCCTGGGATCTTTGTTCCCCGCCAGGGCCACTACTGAAGTCTCCCTTACAGGAAATCTGAATGCTACCGCAACAGTTGCAAATCCAGCGGAAGAAATTGAGGCAGAAACATATCAAACCTCAGTTCTGGCCTATGACTCTCTTGGGGATACCCACGTTGTCACCGTAACCTTTGAGAGAACAGACGCTAATACCTGGCAATGGACAGCAGGTGTTGAGGGTGATGATACTATTGTAATATGGCAGGGAGATCCCCTTGCAGAAGTGGCCAATGGTGCTATAACTTTTAATAACGATGGGTCTATAAACACAGGTCAGGATGCGGAATTGCGCATATCCGGTGCGGCTGGTGCAGGCAACCCTCTGGAAAATGGCGCGGATGAAATAACCATTGACCTGGACTTGTCGGGGTTGGTGCAGTTTGCTCGATCCTATACACCTGTTCCATCATACCGGAATGGTTACAGTTCAGGTACGCTGGACAGCATAAGCTTTGACGAAACAGGAACGCTTATCGGAACTTTTACAAACGGAACAAATCAAAAACTGGCCCAGATCGTTCTGGCGGATTTCTATAATCCCTCAGGGCTTCTTAAAGTCGGGGAAAACCTTTATAATGTTTCATTAAATTCCGGGGCTCCGCTTATTGGTGCTGCCGGTTCCAGCATCAAAGCCTCTGTAATCGGTGGTGCGCTGGAAAATTCCAACGTAGACCTGGCCAACGAATTTACGAAGATGATTATAGCACAAAGAGGATTTGAAGCTAATTCAAGATTGGTAACTACCAGCGATGCCTTGCTGGGTGAGTTAATTAATCTTAAACGATAGATAACAGGTTTTGTCTTAAGATATTGCAGGAACACAGTAAACTGTGTTCCTGCAATATTTAATACCAGCGGTAAATATCATGGATATAACAACGTTAATTGGCGTCATTGGTGGTGTTGGTTGTATTCTCTTTGCCATATTTCAAGGTTCAGGGCTTGCAACTTTTGTGCATATACCATCTCTTTTGATCACTGTTGGTGGTACATTCGCCGCCACCTTGATAAATTTCCCCATGGCTGAAATACTTAAAATTTCCAATGCAGCCATTAAAGTGCTGAAATCACCAAATTTTGACGCGGCAAGACCTATTCCTGACTTAATAACCTTTGCAGAAAAGGCACGTCAGGGTGGATTGTTAAGTCTGGAAAATGAGATTGAAAATATAGATGATGAGTTTTTAGTGATGGGGTTAAATCTGGTCATAGATGGAACTTCTCCCAATGATGTAAGGGATATTATGGAAACGGAGATAGATTATATGCTGGAACGTCATAGAAAAGGACAGCAATTGTTTCTGGCTATGGCAAAATATTCTCCAGGCTTTGGCATGATCGGAACGCTCATTGGTCTGATCGCCATGTTAAAAACCATGAACGATCCGTCCACTATTGGACCTTCTATGTCTGTGGCTTTAATGACTACATTTTATGGTGCGTTAATGGCGAACCTTGTTTGTATGCCAATTGCAGGTAAACTTAAAGCCCGTACATCGGATGAACTGCTTATGAGAAATATAATTATGGAAGGAATCATTATGATCCAGGCCCAGAGTAATCCCAGATTTGTAGCTAAAGTATTAGTTTCTTACCTGCCACCAAAACAGCGGGAAGCTGTGCTGAATGCCGAAGCTCGAGGAGGAGAAGTTGCCAGCGAGGAAGCGACAAGCACTGCCTAGAGATAACGATGGAGACGAAGGTGGAGACGACTGGTTGATGACTTATGGTGATCTTATGACCCAGTTGGTCTGTTTCTTTGTTCTGCTTATGTCCTTCTCTGTAATAAGTTCCATGAAGTTCAGGGAGGTTATTGTGTCGTTGCAGGATGCCCTGAACGGCAACGGTGTTTTGAATTCATGGAAATCCGTAGCTGATGAAATTCCCCGGAACATGAATATTGATGCCGGAGCAATGATGGAATTAAAAGCCCAGGTAGAACAGCGGATTAAATCTCTGGATATGTCAGAGCATGTGGAAACAGAGATAGGAAAAGCCGGATTGATAATCACTCTCACCCAGCGGCAGGGATATGTATTTTTCGATACGGCTGAAGCCGTAATCAAGGAAGCGGCTTTTCCTATTCTGGAGCAAATTGCTCTTATAATAAGAAAACTTCCAAATGATGTAAGGATTGAGGGGCATACGGATATTCGTCCTATAAGCACTCCACAATTTCCCAGCAACTGGGAACTTTCCACCATGAGGGCTAGTAACGTTCTGCGTTTTTTACAGGGAAAGTCCGGAGTTAATCCTAATAGATTTTCATGTGTGGGATATGGCCCTTACAGGCCTATTGCAAGCAATGATACGGAAGAAAACATGGCCAGAAATAGAAGGGTGGAAATTGTTATTCTCTATGCGGTAAATTCAGATGTAGGAGATGAGGGATTTATTTCAAATAATCAAGTAGATTTGGAAGACGAAGAATTGACGCAGTAACTTCTAACGCCGCCTGGTATGCCTGCTGGTTGGCCATATACTGTCCTGCTTCCTGAACCAGGTCTGCATCCTTAACTTTGGACAATTCGCTGGTAAGATTGAGTTCCATTGTATTTAATTCGCTTATACCAACCTCAGTTCGTCGAATTTTCATCCCGATTTCCCCCCGAACATCAGCTATATTATCTATCTCATCATCCAACATTGGCAGTGTTGCTCTGATTCGTTCCGCATCATCATCTTCAAGGGCAGCCTTTAGCTCTTGCAAAATTGAAAATAAACCGCTGTCTGATGTGCCGAAAATGTTTTCTCCGGGAGTGTTGACGACTATAGAGCCATTGAGTTCCACCCTCTGGCGGATCTCACCTTGATCTCCCATATAGTCTATCTGGTTACCAGCTACCTGATATGGTTCTGTAAGTATTTTCTGTCCAGCGAAAATATATTTCCCCCCCAGGTTGGTATTGGCCTTCATAACCATATCCTCAATTACAAGATCAATTTCACCGGCTACAGCCATACGAGCATCAGCGTCATAGGTGTCGCTGGAGGCAGCATTGGCCCTGGTTCGGGCTTCAATGATTAAATCGCTTGCTTCCTGAAGTATTGACTCCATCTGAGATAGGGTTGAATGTGCACTTTCGGCGTTTTTTATGGTTTGTTTTACGCGCTGTAAATCTTTATTATAGCTTACGATTTTCATGAATCCCACAGGATCGTCAGATGGCTGTTTGATGTTTTTCTGGGTTGCAATACGTTCCTGCGAGTTGGCCAGACGTTCGGCGGCTTTCTGGTAGCTTTTGAATAATCGGTTATGGATCATCTTGTCTGTAATTCTCATTAAATTTAACCTCTGTTACACCATATCAATGATTGTCTTCATCATTTCGTCAACGGTTGACATATAACTTGCTGCTGCTTCGTAAGCCCTCTGGTATCTTATGAGGTTTGCAGTTTCTTCTTCCAGGGATACACCGGAAACGGACTGCCGCTGTTCGTCAAGCTGAGTCATAAGAATTTCTGCATTTTCCCGCATCATGGATGCACCTCTGGATTGAGTTCCCAGTTCGCTGACAATATTGGAGTAAAATGTGCCAATATCGGTATTAATAGCCGGCACTTCCTGATTTGACAGATTTGCTATGGCAAGGGCTACACCGTTTCCACCGGGTTCTCCTGTCTCGGAAGCAGACACCTTGTCAGAATCAGAGAAAATCTCGCTATTGACGGCAATGTTAGACGCGCTGTCTCCTGTGAAAAAATCCAATCCTGGATCACCATTTAAATCAAATCCACCGATGTGGAGTGTATTAACGGCATCTATAAGGGTGGACGCTACCTGGTCTATATCCTCCTGTATAGCCGGTATAACCTGATCCTGCATGAAAAGCAGTCCCTGTATCCCACCGCTGGATATATTTACCTGATCTTTATCTTCAGACCATACCATTTCGCTTAACAAGGGGTCATGAGTTGAAGGTTGAGTTTCTATTTTGTAAGCTTCTGCATCATCCACAATCGCCCTTCCACCGATATAAACAGACATAGAACCTGTTTCCCGTTCAATGACTTTTATATCTACAAGGCTAGACATTTGATCCAGTAATAAATCCCTGTTATCCCTTACTTCGCTGGCTTCCTGACCCGATGCCTCAGTAGATACAACTCTTTTGTTGATATTAGCAATTTGATTTGCTATATCGTTTACCTGGGTGACTTTGTCTTCCAAGTACCTGTTGGTGAGTAGCTGAGTATCCCGAAGCTGAGACTCAATCCTGTTAATTGATTGAGAAACAAGAACACCGTTCTGGACTACTACGGAGCGTGGTGCTGAGTTCTGAGGATTGTTGGCCAGGTCTTCCCAGCTATTCCAGAATTCTGATAACATGTTGTTCAAGCTTTTTTCTGAAGGCTCAAGAAATATTGACTCTATCTGACCATATAACTGGGTTTGCATGTCCCACTTACCCAGGGTATGATTTTCCATCCTGAAATTCTGATCTATGAAAATATCCCGAACTCGCTGGGCTTCCAGGGAATTTATGCTGTCATTTCCCATACTGGTGACGGATTTTAGTTCAACCTTTTGCCTAGAATATCCCGGCGTATTGATATTGGATATATTCTGACCTGTAACCTTTATGGCCTCTAACTGATTCATTATTGATCTTTTACCAATATCAAGAAGCTTGTTTAGCATAAAAATTTAGCCTTTTATATTATAAATTAACACCAACCGGAAACAAATTTACCTTTTTCTATTTCATTTTCAATTTTGCCTTTGTTTGAATATCCGTTCTCAGAGCTTCGGGATGAAGCAAATGTTTTCAATACTCCGTTGACATGGTGCAGAGCATGCTGGACAAGATAGGAGTTGCGTTCCCGCACATTTCCCAACTCCCTGAGAATTTTGGTAATATCTTTTCGATAGGATGTATACTGGGCGTCATAAGGGCTTTCCACCAGTTTAGACAATTTCGATAATGTAAATTCATTGGTAGGGATATTAAAGTGCTGAGCGATGGTCTGGACTATATATTTACGGGCTTCTTCAATGGTTTTTATTCTTAATACTATCGTTCCCTGCTGTTTAGTATTTCCCTCAAAGCCTTTAATATCACCTGATTTAAAATACTCGCGCTGTTTATACAGCAGGCTTAAAAGCTCTTTATACTGGTTCATTTCCATATCCAGTATATTCAGCAATTCATCCAGAAGATTTTCCAGACGTTCTCCAACCTGTCTTTCCTGCAATACTCCAACCTCCGAATATTTCCAGGATACTGATCACAGGAGAACTTTTATTTCTATCGGTAATTCACACCAGGGTGTTGTTGATGCCGTTAATTACCAGTCTGCCCTTCACCTGGTATTGACCTGAGTCAATTTGGCTTTTAACTTCATCAACCTTATCCTGCCGAATATCCGGTAAATTTCTCACTATTTCCTGGAATTTGCGCACCTCAGCCGCCCGGGATGAAAGAACAATTTCATCCTTCTTTTTCACCTGCGACTTTGCAGCGCTCTGGCTTTCGCCTTTATCTTCAAGTTTCTTTGCCTGAGTTTGCTTAAGATAGGTATCCCGTATTTTTGTGTTTATTATATGATTATTAATTTTCATGATATTATTACAGGACGGAGAACCTGTCTCCTTTTCTGAAATATGCTTATCAGTTACTTAACTATTCCTCTTCAGTATATATATCGTATGATAAGCCCAATAACTTTAGCTTTTTTTCCGGGATACCCTTGAATAATTTTCGATCTGGCTTAACTGACGATACAAAACATCTGCCAGACCTATTCCTGGTCCCATAGACACAGATTTGGCAATTTCATCATCCATCATGGATGTATATATGTCTTTTTGTATACCAGATTTTGTGCCAGTATCGGGAACTGTTTTTCGCATGCTTTTGAGTAAATACGATGTAAAAACCGCCTCAAATTTCTGGCATGCGTTATATAAAGCATCGTTTTTTTGCTTGCTATTATATCCGTCTTTATTAATATTTAACGTTGTTTTTCCTATACTTATATCCATAATTTTTCACATTATCACAAGTTTGGCATGTAGTGCTCCGGCCCGTTTGATGGCCTGGAGAATTATTATCATATCTCTGGATGTAACACCAATCATATTCAAAGCCCTTACCACATCATCAATACTTGCACCTCCTCGTATTACCTGCATATCCTGTTTTTCTTCCTGAACTTCCAGGTCTTCTCTTGATATTACCTTTGTTTCACCTGTGGAAAAGGCTTCAGGCTGGGAAATTTCTTCCTCAGTCTTGATCTGTATGCTCAGATTGCCATGCGATATGGCCACAGGGCTTATCCTGACGTCTTTACCCACAACTATTGTTCCAGTTCGTTCATCAATAACTACTTCCGCCACATGATCCGGTGATAAAGTCAGCTTTTCCATTTTTGAGATAAATGTAACCACATCTTTTTTGCTTTGTTGGGGAATCTTTATCTCTATAACGGCAGCGTCCAGGGCCCGGGCTATGGGTTCGCCAAAATCCTGAGATGACCATTGGTTTACAGCAGACACCAGATGCGTGGCGGTGGTAAAATCTGGCTCATTAAGGACTAATTGCAGATTTTCCTGATCGCTATATTTGAATTCAGGTGCTTTCAGCACCATTCCACTGTTGGGAGCTGTTCCAACTGTTGGATGATTTTTCTGTATATTATCACCAGCACCGCCGGAGACGCTGAATCCACCTACTGATAAAGGACCTTGAGCCAGGACATAAAGCTGTTCATCAGGAGCCTGAAGAGGTGTATCTAATAAAGTACCTCCTGCTAAACTTTTTGCATCTCCTATGGATGAAACCAGGACATCTATCCTGCTGCCGGTTTTGGCAAAAAACGGAAGGTCTGCGGTTACAATGACTGCCGCCACGTTTTTGGTGTTGAACTTGCCACCGGGAACACTGATGCCAAATCGTTGGAGCATGTTGGTCACAGTCTGTATGGTAAATGCTGAAGATGAACTATCTCCTGTACCATTTAAACCTACCACAAGACCATAACCACGAAGCTGGATATCATATAAACTTGCTATTTTTGATATGTCTTTTATGCGAACACTGGGGTTTTCAACTGTTTCTATGGTTGATGTTTCTGCTGTGGCGAAAAAAGCATTAATAAATAATAAGCAAGTTAAGCTTAAAATTCCCCCAATCCACTTATTAAAAGGAAATAATAAATTATAATACAATTTATACATATTTAAAAAAGCCTCCGAAAGATACCTGCGGCCCAGTGAAAAGGTGTTTGGATTATTCTTGTTACAATTCCCGGTTTTTGTGCTGTGGGGCCATCTCCTTGATAGGTGATTTTGGCATCGGCAATGTAAATAGAAAGAACTGTATTATCCGGGCCTATTGATTCAGGCCTGATAACCCCCTGTACGGTCAGCATCTGCACATCATCATTTACAATAACCTGGCGTGTACCTTCCAAAATCAGATTTCCGTTGGGCATAACTTCTTTTACAAATGTGGACATCTTTCCTTCCATATTGCCGCTTCGGGTTGTGGTTCCTGAACCGGAATAATCGGAGCCAGCATCAACACCCATACTTATGGGTAGATTACCAAGGCCGAATAACTCGCTGAGAGTTCCATCAGACCCTGATTTTTTGCTGGTCTGGGTGGCGGCGCTCTTGGATGCCTTGGATGATTCAACGATCAATACTGTGATAATATCGCCGACCTTCCGGGCTTTATGATCCTGATATAGTGAGGAATATCCCTCCAACTGAGTATTTACTTTATTACTGGCAAAAGCTAAAGATTGAATAACAAATAATAATATTATTAATGCTTTTCCTGTCATTTTTATTGTCCCTTGTGGATATATTGAACCTTTACCAACTCGCTGTTTATAACCTTTGCAGTTAGTTCTTTCCTGGACGCGGTGTTTATCACCCGTATAGTACCTAGACGTGGAGCGTTTTCGTTTGCCTGTCCCTGGGCTGTTATGGTGAAACCCGGGCCTTTTATCATTATGGTAACAAGATCACCGCGTTTAACAATAGGTGGTTCTTCTACCATATCTGCCGTTATGATTTTTCCATTGTTTATATTCAGCCTGGTGCGCTTGCCTGTAAGCTCTGAAATTTCTGTGTAAAAAGAGAATTTGCCGCTCACATTCCTGAGAGCCTTTTTTAAATCATCTTTTTGAATTATGCTTTGCCTATCTATAGTATTGGCCGCTACGAGAACTTCCCTGTATGCTTCCAGCTTGAATAAAATAACCCTCTTCTCACATTCTTCATCATCAACCGAAATCACAAATCTAACTGATATAGTGCCATTGGGGGAAGGTTCAGATACTAATTCAGTATTAACAGATACATCTCCATAGGGAAGAACTGAAGGGCGTATATCGTTAAAAGGACGGAGATTTATACGGCTGTCTTTCAGATCGACTCGTAGAGTCTTTATGAAATTTTCCGCTCTGGACTGAAAATCTTTTTCAGTCAGATAAAATGCCTTTGATTCCACAATCACCTGCTGGGGCCCTTCCCACGATATATTATCTATATCTATCCCTTGATGCTGCATGCGGGACTTGATATAGCTGATATGAAAGGTCTGGGAAAAACCGGGCCGGGGTGCATTACCAATAATGATTTCTTTTAATGAAGATTTATATTTTTCATCAGGTGAATTAAAATCAGCGATGTTACCAAGGTATATATTTTTTCCCTCAACCAAAACTTTTTCAGAAATGTTAATGGATATCTGATTTTCTGGTTTATTTTCCAGAGCGGAAGCTGTTAATATCAGGAGCATTAACAGACCAGAAAATATAATGTAAATTTTATGTCTCATGATATTATCGGCGTAAATTATTTGCTATATTCAGCATTTCGTCGGCTGTTTGTATAGCTTTGGAATTAATCTCGTAGGCTCTTTGAGCTACTATAAGATTTACCATTTCTTCAACGACTTTTACGTTGGACATTTCCAGGAATTTCTGTATTACTGTACCAAAACCATTCATCCCTGGCGTGCCGGTTATGGCATTTCCCGAGGCTGCCGTTGGTACATATAAATTTCTCCCAATATCCTGAAGTCCGGCAGGATTTGTAAATCTGGCTAATTCTATTACACCAAGCTGCTGCGGTTCCATCTGGCCGGGAACTGTGGCCTGAACAGTTCCGTCGGCGGTAACAGCTATGGATTGGGCATCCTGAGGTAAAGTTATCTGGTCTTTCATCAGGAAGCCGTCGGAGGTTACAATTCTTCCCTGACTGTCGCTTTTAAACGAACCGGCTCTGGTATAGCTTGTGCTGCCATCGGGCATCATTACCTGAAAGAAACCATCGCCCTCAATTACCAGGTCTAAGGGGTTGCCTGTTTCCTGATAATCTCCCTGGGCAAACATCTTCTGGATGGCTATAGGCCTTGTGCCATGTCCAACCTGTATACCAACGGGAATCTGGGCTCCGGCGGCATTGGAAGTGCCAGCAGGCCTTACCGTCTGATACAGCAAGTCCTGAAAGTCGGCCCTGCTGCGTTTAAAACCGGTGGTATTAACATTGGCCAGGTTATTGGCTATTACGTCAGTGTTAAGCTGCTGGGCAGCCATGCCTGATGCGGCAGTCCATAAAGAACGTATCATAATGACTCCTTCCTTACACGCTTATTTTACCCAGTTCACCGCTGGCTTTTTCCAGGGTTTCGTTGATTAACTGGAGACTTTTCTGGTATGACTCATAAACTCGCATAGTTTCTATCATCTTTGTCATTTCCTGGACAACGTTGACATTTGACAACTCCAGATATCCCTGTCTAACCAGAGCTGAAGATGCTGTTTCGGTTGCATTAGGATCTGATAACGCAAAAACATTATTTCCCTCTTTTACGAGGACGCTTTTGTCCTGAAAATCTGCAAGTCTTAGATTAGCAATGGGTGTTTTATCCAGAATTACCTGGCCACTGCTGTCTATATCCAGCTTTCCGTTTTGTATATTTATGGGGCCGTTTGTTCCAAGAACCGGATATCCATCAGCGGTTACCAATTGACCGGAATCGTTCAGGAAAAAATTCCCGTCTCTGGTATATCTTATCCCGTTGGGATGTTGTATTACAAAAAAGCCGTCACCTTCCAGGGCCAAATCCAGGGGGTTATCTGTGCTTTTAACACCGGATTGGCTAAAGTCGGTGGAATACTTGACAGTTACTGTATCCAGTTCCGGCTTTGTTCCTTCAGGATATATAGATTCAACACTAGGCAGAGTATTTAACATACTACTAAAGCTTAATTCATCCCGCTTATAGCCGGATGTGCTGGCATTAGCCAGATTATTGGTTATAACTTCCAGAGATATTTGCTGGTTTATCATACCCGCAGTTGCTGAGTAAACACCTTGAATCATTTCTATTCCCTTAAATCAATATATCTAGCCGTCGTATTTATAATTAGTATGCTGCAGTGTCGATTTGTATTCAAATAACGTGCCAAAAGTGAAATAGAAAATTAATGAAAGGTATAAATTAACACAAAACCCTGTCTAAGGCTTATTTACAAATATAAAAATAACCGAATTTTGGTATGTTAGCCAACTTAATTAATATAGAGGTTTTGAGAAAAATCGTTCGTCAACCGGGGAAAAATGTTCGACCAGAGTTTAACCAATTCATATATTTCAAAAGAGAACACCAAAGTTTTACTGGTTAAAACTACTAAATAAAAGATTGTTCCTAATGGCATGGATGTTGCATTTAATTGCTTTTATAGAATTTGCATTTATCCTCTTGTGTCATTATCC
This sequence comes from Candidatus Poribacteria bacterium, assembly GCA_014730235.1. Classification (GTDB taxonomy): domain Bacteria; phylum Poribacteria; class DTPJ01; order DTPJ01; family WJIO01; genus WJIO01. The sequence goes on along the minus strand of WJIO01000177.1, from coordinate 388 downwards.
ATAAGCAAAATTTGAAACCGGAGATCGGGAAATATGTCGACATTGAGAAAACATAAGGTGCTCGTTGTGGATGAAATAAGCTATACGCGCCTCATGCTTGATTATACCCTTACATCGGCTGGGTATAAAGTATCAACAGCTCGTAACAACAGCAAAGCCATGCAAAGCGTATCCAACGAACTTCCTGATTTGATATTATATTCTGTGGGAAGCAGTGATTCAGATAATACCGGGCCTTTAAAGGTTTTGAAAGATTACTTTCGACTGCGGAAGGATATAGCTCAATCGGCGGAACCGCCGATTGTAATTCTTGGGGAGCTTAAGGAGGAAGAAAGCAATATAGATTCTGATTCTCAACCCCTGGAAATAGCGGCGAATATACCTAAAC
>WJIO01000176.1 GCA_014730235.1 Candidatus Poribacteria bacterium | reverse complement strand
CCAGTATATAAGGGATGCTAAAGTTTATCTGCAAGATATTATTGATAATATAAATTAATCCTCTAATGAAAGGGATAATTCATGGATTACAAGACAATAATGGTATTCGGTGCCCACGCCGATGACGAAATCAGGATGGCCTGCACCATGGCCAAGTTATCAAAAGCCGGTGTGCGGGTTGTAGTAGTAACCATGACCAATGGCTGTGAGGGCTACCCGCGCATAGACATGAAGGACAAGATAGTGGAAATGCGCCAGAAAGAAGCCGATGAATGTGACAAAGTCTTGGGCATCGCCCGGAGAATAATTCTTGATATGCCGGATATGGGCTTGACCAATGATAAAGAGACATTGCAAAAGTGCATAAAGCTGATAAGAGAAGAACGACCTGAAGCTGTATTCACTCACGGGCCCATTGACCGTCACCGGGATCACCTGAATACCCACTATATAAGCGTAGAAGCCCGATGGCATGCCGGTGAACCGGTAGCCGCGGAACTGGGCGAATCATGGTATCCACCGCACCTATATTACTACAAGGGTGTTATAGGAAATGAACTGCCATCTATAGAGATCGATGTAACTGATACAGGTGAAAAAGTGGCCGAAGCCCTGGCAACTCAGGTTTCCCAGCATACCCTTTTTCAGCGTACAAAAGAAGATTTCCTGGCAGAAGTGGAACAAATACGTAAAAATCGTCCAAAGCGAATAGATACTTTCTGGATAACAGAAAAAGTTAAACTTAAAGCTTTTCTTCCGCTATAGTTGTTATGATCACTAAATATTATGTTCTTTTGCTGGCATACAATACTTGTATCCAATATAAATAATAAGGCTTTTCCGACTTGAGTGTGGAAGTGTAAAAAACATTGTCCAATTAAGAAAAGATATCCTCTATTTGTCATTCCTGCTTTCGCAGGAATGACAAGCTGAGAGAATTTTCAAATTATTACCACACTAAATCCGGAAGAATCAACAATCAGAAGGTTTGGAGGGTGCTATGAAAATAACGGGGCGGCATTATATTACAGAAGAAACAGTTTCTATTCATATTGAAAATGATATTATTGACTCAATTGAAACATCAAATGAAAAGTCAGATCACTGGATAGCTCCCGCGTTAATGGACATACAGATAAACGGCTTTGGTGGATACAACTTCAACGGTGTAGAGGTTTCCCCTGAAGCTGTAAAAGAGATAGTTCGGTTACAATGGTCTTATGGAATTGCCTCAATTTGCCCCACAGTCACCACCAATTCACATGAAAACATAATCAATTCCCTGAAATGTATAAACCAGGCCTGCTCTGATAAACAGATAGCCAACTCCATAGCCGGTATACACATGGAGGGTCCTTATATTTCAAAGGAAGACGGCCCCAGAGGAGCGCATCCTCTTGAACATGTTAGAGATCCGGATTGGGATGAATTCTGTAAATTTCAGGAAGCTGCTGATGGCGGGATATGTATATTTTCATTAGCACCGGAGAAAAAAGGTGCAGTATCCTTTGTGGAAAAGCTTGCGGATTCTGGTGTTATTCCGGGTATAGCTCACACCAACGCCACTGGAGAGGAAATTGATGCAATAGTAAAAGCCGGTGCAAGGCTTTCTACTCACCTGGGAAACGGTTCCCACGCCCTCATCCCCCGACATCCCAACTATATCTGGGAACAGTTGGCCAACGATGATCTGATGGCAAGCTTTATCTCCGACGGTCATCACCTTCCACCTTCAGTAGTAAAATGTATGTTCCGATGCAAAGAGCTTGAACGGACAATACTGGTGAGTGATGCAGTATCCTATGCAGGTATGCCGTCAGGACGCTATGAGGGGAAAACCCGTTCTGTGGAAGTCAGCGAAAATGGTCGGGTGTCATTGGCTGATACACCTTATCTGGCCGGAGCCGGACTTGGATTAACCTCATGCGTGTCAAATTTCAGCAAGTTTACCGACGCATCCCTGGCTGATGCAATACATGCAGCATCGGGTAATCCCGCCCGACTTCTTGACCGTAACACCGGAAGTCTGGAAGCAGGTAAACAGGCTGATCTAATGCTGTTTAAAATTGAAAACGGGGAACCTGAAATACAGCAAACTATAGTTGCAGGTGATATAGTTTATCAGTTATAAAACAGCTAAGGGATTATAAATAATTGTGGATCTTCAGACTAAACCCAGAAGAACCTTGAAAATTACTTATAGTTTATGGAGGAAATAAAGTGTTAATGAGAGATTGTCGAAATATCCTGAACAGAATCGGTAAGGGCCCTATTGTGGAATTATGTCATGTAAACCATACAAAATGCAGCCTTCTGGCCAAGATGGAAAATTTTAATCCCAGCGGAAGTATAAAAGACGTTATGGCCTTATACATGATAAGTAAAGCTGAAAGCCGCAATGAGATTAACCCCGGTGATAAAATAATAGAAGTCACAACAGGAAATACGGGAATCGCCTTTGCCATGATCTCAGCTCTAAAAGGATATAAATTTACCGCTGTTATGCCGGAGCATATGAGCATTGAAAGAAGAAAGATAATGGAAGCACTGGGAGCCAATATAATGCTGACTCCGGCTGAAGAGGATATGAAAGGTGCAGTGGAATGTTATAAAAATCTGGTTGCGGAAAATCCCGATGCATGGTTGCCCAACCAATTCGGCAATCTCGATAATATAGATGCCCATAGACACATAACAGGCAGGAGTATACTGGAACAAATAAACGGCAATATAGATGCTTTTATCGCTGGCATAGGTACTGGAGGCACTCTTTTGGGTGTGTCAAGAGCTTTAAGGGAATGGATGCCTGATGTGAGAATCGTTGCCGTAGAGCCAGAAGAATCGGCTGTTATGAGCGGTAAAAAACCTGAACTTCACGATATTCAGGGTATCGGTGAGGGTTTCATACCCGAATTGGTTAATATGGATGAAATTGATGATGTGATAACTGTCAAAAGCAATGATGCTAAAAGCTTTGCCCGTAAACTTGCCAGGGAAGAGGGATTATTCGTCGGTGTGTCATCGGGTGCAAATGTTCTGGCGGCTTTAAAAATGGCTGAAAGGCTGGAATCAGAATCAACTGATGGTGAAAAAAAGACTATTGTGACAATCTTACCAGACAGTGGTGAGAGATATTTAAGTATGAATATATTTTAGGATGAGTAATGAAATAATATTGGTGGTGAGATTTATGTTATTCTTACACTAGGTTATACATATTTTTTTGAGCAGCTTGAAATCTTCCAGAACTTTACCCGAACCCATAACAACGCTTTCCAATGGATTTTGCGCTCTATGAATTTTTATCCTTGTTTCATCAGCTATACGCTTATCCAACCCCCGAAGCAACGACCCTCCACCTGTTATCATAACCCCGGTCTTTGTCAATTCTGCTGCCAATTCTGCTGAGGTACCGGACAAAGCCTCATCCACTACCTCTACTATGGCTTTAATGGGTATTTCCAGGGCATACCTTACTTCATCATCATTTACCTCTATAGCCTTGGGAACACCTTTTACCAGATCTTTTCCCCGGGCTACAAATGTCATTTTTTCCTGTAACGGAGCAGCAGAACCTATCTTGATTTTAATCTCTTCGGCCTGATAAGGGCCTATGACGAGTTTATGTTCATAGCGCATATGGTTCATAATAGCCTCGTCCATTTCATCACCTGCGATACGCAGTGATTTTTGGAAAGCTGTGGCTGATAGGGATATTACCGCCGCTTCTGTAGTTCCGCCGCCAATGTCTACCACCATGCTGACAGAGCTTTCTACGGGTAATCCTGCACCAACGGCTGCCGCCATGGGTTCTTCGATAAGATAAACTTTTCTGGCTCCTGCATTTATGGCTGATTCCTTAACGGCTTTTTTCTCCACCTGGGTAATACCTGAGGGTATACATACAATAAGTTTTGGACTTCTTAAAGTCTTGGCCTTTGCAGCCTTCTTCAGAAAATATGTGATCATTTTCTGAGTAACAAAAAAATCGGCTATGACGCCGTCTTTCATAGGTCTTACGGCTATCAGGTCATCCGGAGTCATTCCGAACATATGTTTAGCTTCATGACCAACGGCTTTAGGTTCTTCTGTATTCCTGTCAATAACTACAACAGAAGGTTCGTTTACAACTATACCTTCACCCTTTACATAGACAAGAGTATTTGCAGTGCCCAGGTCCATGGCCATATCTTTTGAAAATAGACTTAAAAATCTTCCCCATATTGACATACATCAAACCTCCGCGAGTCAATCCCCAGAAAATTATATTAATTCTATATATTTTAACGGATAACCCGGGCTTTGTCCAGAGATAAAGCATGAAGTGCGTTATCAATAAGATCGTTTTTGGAACTGCTGTCGTCCCGAAGAGAAGATATCCCAAAACTTACAGAAACATGCACACCGCTATTTGGTGCTATAAAGGTAGGATCTTCAACAGCTTTATGAATTTTTCCAGCAATAGAAAACGCCTGATCTTTTGAAACTCCTGGCAATATTATAGCAAATTCGTCTGAACCAAACCGGGATACGGATATACTTCTATCAATAGTAAGGTTTCGCAATAACTGTGCGAATCTTTTTAAAACTTTATTTCCAACTTCGTAACCCAGCAGATTATTGATACGTTTGAAATTGTCCATATCCATAATTAT
>WJIO01000175.1 GCA_014730235.1 Candidatus Poribacteria bacterium | reverse complement strand
TTCATTAAGACTTGTTTCAGATTTTGTAATAGTCAGCCTGTGGTCTTCCAGGGCGGCTTCAAGGTTATTTACGGCTGTTGATATGGCCTGCGACCTGTCGTCTGAATCAGTGATTTTCTTTTTTGCTTCCTGTAAATTGGATAATAGCTTATTATATCGGTAGCTTCCCAGCTTTGTATCCAGTTCTTTTAATTCGGTGTGATAATCCTGGTATCGTCTGGCTTTGGACGCCTGACGGCGAAGGGATGAAACCTGTTGTTCCAATTCAACCAGAATATCGTTGACTCTTAACAGGTTTTGTTCTGTGGCTTCCAGCTTTTTGAGGGATTCCCGTTTTCGATGTTTGAATTTGGTAATGCCAGCGGCTTCTTCCAGGATCAATCTTCGTTCCTGAGGACTACTGTTCAGGATCATATCAATATGACCCTGTTCCATTATGGAATATGAGTTTACACCCAATCCCGTATCCATAAACATTTCCTGTATATCCTTCAGCAGGCATCGGTTGCGATTTATATAGTATTCGCTTTCCCCTGATCGAAAGAGTCTTCTGCCGATCTGTACCTCTGTGTAATCTGTTGATAGGGAATCATCAGGACTTTCTATATTCAGATATACCTGGGCCATACCCAAAGCCCTGCGATTTTCTGTGCCGTTAAATATAACACTTTCCATCTTATCACAGCGCAGGGATTTAGAGCTTTGTTCACCCAGCACCCATTTTATGGCATCGCAGATATTACTCTTTCCACAACCATTGGGACCAACAATGGCAGTGATCCCCGGTTCAAAAATCACCTCTATTTTATCTGCGAAACTCTTAAATCCTGTGACTTCCAGTTTGCGAAAATTCAATGTAAATCACCTGTTTATTTATTTTACAAAATCTTTATAACTAACATTAATCAAGCATAAACCCTTAGCTGGCAAACTTGGTCCGGCAGCGTTTCTATCTTTTGCTAACAATATTGATGCCATTTCTTCGGGTTTTATCTTTCCCCTTCCAATTTCCACAAGGGTACCTGTAATTGCCCGAACCATACACCTTAGAAAACCATTTGCCTGTATTTCAAAATGGATCATACGACGATCAGACCAGAATTCTTGTATTGTGAAACGACCATCAAAGCCTGATGATTCGGGTATGCTTACTTCTGCCCTTGTGACAATTCTTACTGTGTTTTTTACAGGATCACCTGTGGTTGCAAAAGAAACAAAATCATGAGTTCCTATCAGGAATTTGCATGCTTCATTCATAGCATTAATATCAAGATCATGGGGAAATAAATATGTATAATTTCTCAGGAATGCTGATGATGTTTTCTCATTTAGTATTGTATATCTATATGTCCTCAGCTTTGCATTGTAACGAGCATTGAAGTTTTCATTCACTTCTCCAACATGTCTTATAACAATATCATTTGGTAAAAGGCTGTTTAAGGCCATTTGAAACTGATCTGAGGTCATACGGGATTCAGTCTTGAAATTTGCCGTTTGTCCAATGGCGTGGACACCGGAATCAGTTCGACCTGATCCAGTTAGTTTTATTGGAGATTTAGTTATTATTGATAACTTATCCTGTATAATACCCTGAATAGTTTTACAATAAGGCTGTATCTGCCATCCACTATAATTTGTGCCGTCGTATTCGATAATAAGTTTTATGTTACGCATTATATGGATTTATTAGTTTTGAAGGCGACCAAATGTGAATTGTTTTGATCATTGTAATATGTAAAATGTTGAAAGGCAAGCAAAAAATTGCCATTTTGCCAAGATAACCTTGACCTTTACAATCATTTCTGGTATATTTCTACAGGGTTGAAGTAGATCAGATGGTCGCATCTGCATAATGCAGGTGAGGAAAGTCCGAACTCCATAGAGTAAGGTGCTGGGTAACGCCCAGTGAGGGCAACCTTAAGGAATAGTCGCAACAGAAAGCAAACCGCCAGCTTATCCGCTGGTAAGGGTGAAACGGTAGTGTAAGAGACTACCAGCAGTTGCGGTGACGTAACTGGCTAGGCAAACCCCACCTGGAGCAAGGCTGAATAGGAGGTTCTAAGGTTACTCGCCATCCCTCGGGTAAGCCGCTTGAGGCATGAGGTAACTTATGTCCCAGATGAATGACCATCACCCATTTTTGGGAACAGAATTCGGCTTACGGTCTGCTTCTACCCGTTCTTAAATATTTGGTTCTTCCGGATTCAGTGTGGTAAAGATAAGAAACTTCTTTATGCTGTCATTCCTGCGAAAGCAGGAATGACAAGCTGAGAGAATTTTCAATTATAACCACGCTGAATCCGGAAGAACCAAATATTTTACCCCTGATTTAATTAATGCTATTTACAATAAAATGGCAACTTTCTTGCAGTATATAGTAATGTAATTATAAAGCAAGAAATATCAACATTTAGTTAGGTTTTGAAGTTATAAACCGGGGGTGAAGAAAGTGGGAATAGTAGATAGAATAAGATTAAATGCCAGGGCAAATCTCAACCACATATTAAACAAGGCAGAAGATCCCCAGAAAATGTTTGACCTTCTGCTGGTGGAAATGAGAGATAATGTCCAGGAAGTTAAAGAAGCCGTAGCCACAGCTATATTTGGTGTTAAAAAGCTGGAAAAAGAAATAGCTGATAGTGCTGGAAAGGTTGAAATGTGGGAGGAAAGGGCTGTTTTGGCCCTGAAAAGTGATAACGAAGAACTTGCCCGAAAAGCTTTGGAACAAAAGCAAGAACATCAATCCA
>WJIO01000014.1 GCA_014730235.1 Candidatus Poribacteria bacterium | reverse complement strand
TCCAATCCATTAAAAATTAAATTATGCGATTAACTACAATTCTGGTGTTATAGCAATCAGTCGTTATTTTTGGAACTCGAATTAAGTAGCCATGCCTCGATAAAGGGATCCAGATATCCATCCATAACACGGTCTACGTCGCCCATCTCAACATTGGTTCTCAGGTCTTTAACCATTCTATATGGGTGGAAAACATAAGACCTGATCTGATTTCCAAAGGCTATATCGCGTTTTTCACCCTGTAATTTTGCCATCTCCTCATTTTGCTTTTCCAGTTCATACTCATACAACCTGGCCCTAAGAACTTTCATGGCCATTTCCCGGTTGCGGTGCTGTGAACGTTCGTTCTGACATTGAACCACTATCCCCGTAGAAATATGGGTTATTCTTACGGCTGAATCCGTAACATTAACATGTTGACCACCAGGTCCACCCGACCTGAAAGTATCAACACGAATATCCTGATCGTTTATTTCAATTTCTATATCGTCCTCAATATCCGGATAAACAAACACAGATGCAAAAGAGGTATGACGCCTGTGGCCTGAGTCAAAAGGGGAAATTCTTACAAGCCGATGAACACCTACCTCTGCTTTAAGGTAACCATAGGCATATTCACCTTTTACAATTATCGTCGTGCTTTTTATACCCGCTTCTTCACCGGGAATTGTATCCAGAGACTGGGTTTGATAACCCTTTGATTCGCACCATCTCAGATACATCCTCAAAAGCATCTCCGCCCAATCCTGTGCTTCTGTACCGCCTGCACCTGAATGTATTTCCAGAATGGCGTTATTGCGGTCGTGCTCTCCACTCAGCATGATCTTGAACTCGACTTTATCGAGTTCTTTACCTAAACAGGATAATTCAGTCTTTATCTCATCATGAAGGGATGAATCCCCTTCTTCCTCTGCCATTTCCAGGAGCGTTTCGGCATCTTCAATCCTGGTGTTCAGACTCTCCCAGATTTCAACATCTTCTTTTAATCGGGCAAGCTGTTGAGATGTTTGCTGTGCCTGCTGACTGTCGTTCCAGAAACCGGGATCGGACATTTCCTTTTCGATCTGCTCTATCTGTTTTTGCTTCTCAGATATGTCAAAGATGACCCCCGATTTCTATTATTCTATTTCTCATCCTTTCTATCTCTGCATTTATTTCCGGTAACATTAAAACCTCCATAAAATTTAAAATTCCTGGCTTTTCATAGTTAAGTTTGGTAATAATAAGAAACTATTATGTGTTGTCATTCCTGCAAAAGCTGGAATGACAAGCGGAAAGAATTTTTCAAATTGTTATCACACTAAACCCAAAAGGAACAAATTCCTCAGAATAATACTTTCTCCTATACCACCATATATTAAATACAAGGAAAACTACTATAGCGAGACATGCCCAGGGAAAATAATCCCCTAACCGGGTATATATAGTGCCGCCTGGATGAAGCATCGCTTCACCAAATGTATATTCATCGTCTGCATTGGGTTCTAAAACATTGCCGATCCTTCCCCAAGGATCAATTATACAGGATATTCCGTTATTAGCGCAACGAAAAACGCTTGTGTTATTTTCCACTGCCCTGAAAGGGGCCATGGACAGATGCTGTTCCGGGGCGTATGTGCCCTCGAACCATGCGTCATTGGTTATTATTCCTGCCAGATTTGTGCCTTTGCTGGCAAACTTCCGGGATATTCCGGGAAATATGGATTCAAAGCATATAGATAGACCGAACTTTGCAGGTGGCATGGAAAATATGGTATATTTGCTGCCAGCATCCCAGTCAGATACACCCACAACCATCCTCTGTATTTTCTCCGGCAAAAACTCTTTCATGGGGAAATATTCACTTACAGGAACCAAGTGCATCTTGTAGTATAAATCCATTATTTCACCATCAGGAGATAGTAGAAATGCCCCATTATACGTTTTACGCCGACCTTCCCATACTTTGTGGGGTGAACCGATTAGGAAATATGCACCCCAATTTTTTACCAGTGTTTTCACTTCCAGCGGCACGAAACCTGCTGAAAAGGTATAACGGGGTACGCTGGTTTCGGGCCATACTATAAGGTCAGGATTTTCCTTTGCCGCTCTGTTGGTTATCCGGGCATATCGGTTAAATATCCAGTCTGCCCTTCCCCATGACATGATCTTGTCTTTCTGCCTTATATTTCCGGGAATCAGAGCGATCTTTATTTTCTCATCCGTTGGCGACTGGTTCAAAGCAAAACCAGCGTATATAAGACTCAATATAAGAAAAACCAGAGGAACCAAAGCGGCTTTTGCGGACAGCTTCCATGTTCTTATATCAATAACAAATAAAGCAAAAGCGGCGTTTATAGACACTATAAGGAAGGTTATACCGTACATACCCGTAACAGAACAAAGCTGGAGTATAGGCAAATTACGCCATTGAGTATGACACAAGGCCACCCATGGAAATCCTGTGGCTACATGTCCCCGCAGTATTTCCATTCCTGTCCATACTGCTGCGGCAAAAAGGATATATGTTATTCTCTGGAATACCCCCATACCATTTCGTTTAAAATTTATCCAGAAACGGTTTATGTAGTTAATTGTTCCGGCGAATATTATAACATAGCATGATACATACAGAGAGAGCACCAGCAAACCCAATACAACCCAGAATATTGACGAAAACGGCCCCAGTGCCATAAACCAGTTTAGTGTTCCGACAAAATAAACAAATCCGGAAATTAAACCCGATATTAAAGATTGTTTCCAGTTAGCGTCATATACAGCAACAAGAAGGGGTACAAGGGCAACCCATGCAAGGGACGAAAGATTTATCCCGGGAAAAGCCAATATCAAAAGCACACCGGATAACGCAGCCTGTAAATACCTCTTTACTCCCAATTCACATATTCTCCTTATTTTAATATAATTGGCTCTTCCAGTTTCAGTGTGATAATAACTAAAAAATTCTAAAAACTGTCATTCCTGCGAAAGCAGAAATCCAGTAGATGAGAGGGCTTCCTGAAGCTGGATTCCTGCTTTCGCAGGAATGACATACTTATACAAGTTTTCATATTTACCACACTAAACTCGGAAGAACCAAAATTTTTTTACACTTCCACATTAAACCCGGAAAAGCCGATCATTTTTAATAAAGGGAATTCATCTACCTATACAACTGAGCGCATTTTACTACCTCAGCCCAATTCCTCATACAACCGTTGCATGAGATACAGTCGGCTTTTTCCTTATTCT
>WJIO01000174.1 GCA_014730235.1 Candidatus Poribacteria bacterium | reverse complement strand
GTGAATGGATTTTATTAATATAATCCTGGAGTTTCTGAGGGCTTCTGAAATACATACCTTCAAAACCCAGAACTAGACAAATATAATATACAGCCAAAACCTCAGTTCGCTTTTCTTCCTTTATTTTATCAAGTTTATTAAAAAATTCTTCACCAGCAACGTTTCTACCAAAAAATTCCTGCTCCAGACGGCTTTCCCAACCTATAATTTCATCAATAAAACCCGCAACAGCATAATTTGCATCCTGTATATCAACATCGGGTATCCTAAGCTTTCTTGATTCTTGATCTACCTGGTTAAAGAGTTCAATGAATCTTTCATACAGTTTATTCAGCTTTTCTATACTATGCAATGAGCGTATATATAAAGCCAGTTTAAAAAATTCATCATAAAGATCTAAAAAAGTCTGAATATCTGGATTTTCTGTTTCCATTTAACTTACTCCTCGTCCTCTACTGCGATTAATTCCACCTGTATTTCACCCAAACTGTCGGGTATATATATAGCCATAGCTCCTGAACTTCTTACTCCCGACCAGAAATCGCTTTTGCTGTCCAGTAAAAAGTAAGAATATCCGGTTTTTCTCGGGATCGCTGTAGCTGGCGTAGGTGAATAACTGACAGCAATACCCCTTAATGCTCTGCCGATGAGTAAATCTATGTCGCTGAAAGATGCTATCTTGGTCTGTTGGGGTATCTCACTGATCATTTCCGACTGATCACCTTCACACTTGACGGCTATATAAAAGCTGTATTTTGAATCCAGAAGCTGATCCTCTATTATCCCTTCATATAAAGACCTTCGGGGTTGATTAAGAGGGATAAACCTATATTTAGGTGATGGTGGCGGCGCTTCGGTAACAGGTGCGATCAACTGGAGAAGGTTCAGGACGATGTTTTCAAGCTCTCCTAAAGAATTATAAATATCATCATGATTATACTGGGGCAAATCCGCCGGATTTACGTCAGAGGATAAAGCCGACAAATTTCCCGCTAATCGAGCAAGCAGGCGGTAAACTCCTACCGGATGCTCTCGCTGGTTGCGATATATATGGTTTAGCTCAGGAATGAAGGAATTGATTATCTGAAGCTGCCATAGGTTGGCCGTATTAGTGTTGCTTAGTTGTCGAGAGGGCATCTGTTCGCTGAAGGTATTGCTCTTCGCTATAAGCCTTTCCACCACCCGGCGGATTATTCCTAACAACTGCTGTGATGCTGAAACGGAAAGACACGCTGGAATGTATGAGTCGTTAACGGCAATAATCCCGCTGGATAAGCGTTTCAATTCGGCTATTTTTATATATTCATGGGAATCCAGAGATTCACCTTCAAATAATATTTTCAGGTTCTTTTTGGTCACGGGTATTTCCTGTTCATTATCACCTGTGGTCTCATCCACAACCTTGACAAACTCCCTTTTATAAGGCAATTCTTTAATATCATCCTGTTCAAGCTGATAATTAACCGAGCCCGGTCGGTCTATAGGTATAGTCAAGTATACCCCCAGAGTTCTCAATGAGGGATCAAAGTAATCTCCCACTTCGCGACTGAGGGGAGGATCATCCACTTCCGGTATATTTATATAAACACCCTCGGGAAATATCCCCTGACATTTAAGTATCATAAAAGTGCCGTTTTCCAGACTGTCCCTGTTTATATCCAGATTCAGCAAACCCCAATGATATGGCGCAAATGCCTTTATTCTTAGGTGGAGCAAGCTGTCATGATAACGATCCCATTGCTGAAAGTGATGAGGGGTAAGGAACATCCCCTCGCTCCAAATGATTTTGTTATATTTAGACATTTTTAATCCCGGTAAATAAAAGCTTTGGATTATCATGGATAAAAGCAAAACCAATTTGAGATAATCCGTCTTATATGTATTTATCCGTTTTTTATTCCTTTCTTAATATTCCAGGCTCTTCCGGGTTCAGGGTGGTAAAGATAAGAAACTTCTTTATGCTGTCATTCCTGCAAAAGCAGGAATCTAGTCTTTATGCGGATCTACTAGATTCCTGCTTTCGCAGGAATGACAAGCTGAGGGATAACCATACTGAACCCGGAAAAGCCATATTCTACAGAACATCCAAAACATGTGTCAAAGGATAACTATCCACCGATACCCTCTTAACTTCCGCCGCCGTCAAATCCTGAATCTGATAAATTCCTCGCCATACAAGGTAAAAACGATTTTCATCAGGTATAATGCAAAGTGTATCAAGATTAAGGTTTATATCCTCTTCCTTACCATCTTTGTTATCATTATTTTCTTCATTCCAGAATTCTTCTTCCATACTCATGGGTTTCTTCTGCCTTTTAAAACGTACAATAGCGGCGAACAGTTTTATATCCGGAAGTTTGAATTTCATTCTGCCATCAGGTGTCATGTTTACAATCTCAACTGTTTCATCGCCTTTAAGGTAACCTTCCACCTGAAGGTCAGGATTTGCAGCGTTGTAATAATCAAACTTGAAATCCAGCGGCGGATCAGGAGAGCGTTCCTCCCGCCATTTATCGTCATAAGTACCCATATAACCGGCTCTGGGCATAGCCGATCTGCCGTAGAATCCAAAACCTACTGGATTTGGGTGATCATCCCAACTATTGATTAGATCCTCCGGATCTTCCAGATTCGGCAGTAAAACACCATCAACAGCTTCTTTTGTCTTTTTAGCAATAAACCCTCGACCAAAGGGATTTTCCCTGCACCATCCCCCGCCCACTGTGTCAATCCCACCGAAAGCCCGTTCATAGGTCAATTCCATCTCGGTAAAAGGCTCAGGGTCAGTAAAACCAGTGGATAAAAGACGACCGCTGTATTCCCAGCGTCTATCGCCAAAAACCCGAATAATTTTACTTATATTGCCCACATGGAGAGAAACATCCATTGATCCTACAGATGTAGCTCCGGGTGCACAGGCTTTACCGACTAAAACTATATCCCCGCGGGGTTTAAAAGGTGCTATATCCGACTCGAATTTTACGCCTTCGCCCTTTTCCTTATGATAAAACTC
>WJIO01000173.1 GCA_014730235.1 Candidatus Poribacteria bacterium | reverse complement strand
CCGGTTTGCCTCTAATAGCTGTACCCACCACCAGCGGCACCGGAAGCGAAGTTACCCCCTGGGCGACTTTCTGGAATAAGAGCATAAAGAAAAAATATTCCCTTTCTCATAAACTTATGTTTTCCAACCATGCTGTGGTTGATCCTGAACTTACCCTGACATTACCCCTTTCCGTAACAGCCAGCACGGCTTTTGACGCTGTGGCCCATGCCCTGGAGGCCTTCTGGTCTAAATTTTCCAACCCGATCTCCGATATATATGCTCTGGAGGCTTTAGGGCTTGTGGCTAATAATCTTAAAGCTTTAATGGATAATCCTGATAATATTGAGCTTAGGTCATGTATGTCCAGCGCTGCCTTATATGCCGGATTGGCCTTTTCCAATACTAAAACCACAGCCGTTCATTCTGTGTCATATCCCATGACCCTTTATTATAATATACCTCATGGTGCAGCCTGCGCGCTGCTGCTGGGTGAATTTTTGGTCTTTAATAAAAGTCATATTACGTCGGTAAAGTTAAGCAGACTTGACCACGTTCTGGGGTGTGAAAATGTTTTTCAGATTAAAGAATTACTCAAACAGCTTGCAGACGATACCGGGCTTCCCATAACCCTGAAACAGGCTGGAATTCCACCCGAAGGAGTGGAAGTTATTGTTAAAGAAGGCTTTCATCCTGAAAGAGTCCATAATAATCCCAGAAAGCTGACTCCCCATTACCTGAAGGAAATGTTAAACTCAGTATCGGGTTTTTAACATATTAATCATATCTTTAAAAAATTAATATCACTCATATTGTCATTCCTGCGAAACCGGGAATGACGACTAATTAGTATTCACTGTTTTTCTGTGATATATTTAAAATTAAGTCCTGTCATTCCTGAGAAAGCAGGAATCCAGGAGATCCTTATAAAAACAGTATTCTTGCTTTCGCAGGAATGACAGCATAAAGAAGTTTCTTATCTTTACCACATTAAAACCGAAAGAACCTTAATTTTTGGTTATTACATTTCAGGAAAATTAATGAAATCATCTGTTAGCATACGTTCAATATGTATAGGTTTGGTTCTGATTATTCCCAATGTCTATTTCCTGATTAATAACCATGTGTATCTCAGCGGCCTTCCAACTACCATATCGCTTTTTTACAACGCTGTAATTTGTCTTTTCCTTCTGGTTGCAATAAACTTATTGCTTCGATATCTTGGGATTAAATGGTTTCTGAGCCGACAGGAATTGATAACCATATACTCAATGCTAGCTGTGGGTTCTGCCATGTCAGGTCATGACATGATCCAGACTGTTGTTCCTGCCCTTACTCATGGTTACTGGTATGCAACCCCCGAAAACGAATGGCAAAGCCTTTTCTGGCAGCATTTACCCGGTTGGTTGGTAATACAGGACACGGAAAATCTCGCGGTCTATTATCAGGGAGAATCCAGTGTCTACTGGGTTGGACATTATAAGCTTTGGTTTGTGCCAGTATTTTGGTGGACTGCTTTCTTTGCCGCTCTGGTAGCTGTAATGATCTCCATCAATATGTTTCTTCGAATCTCATGGACAGTGGATGAAAAGCTGGCTTTTCCTATTGTCCGAATGCCCCTGGAGTTGACCGAACCAAAAGGTAAATTCTTTCGCTCAAAGCTAATGTGGATAGGCTTTGGTGTTGCCGGAGGGATTGCCCTCTGGAACGGTGTTTGTGTATTAAATCCCTTCTTGCCCCAGATACCCACAAGGCAATTTGAGATCGGGCAATATTTCACTCAGCGTCCCTGGAACGCCATAGGCTGGACGCCTATGTATATGCTGCCTTTTGCTATTGGTATTGCATTTCTTATGCCTTTAGACCTGTCGTTTTCCATATGGTTTTTTTACTGGTTCTGGAAGATATTAAGAGTTATGGGTAATATTTTAGGTATGAGAAGTTTGCCGGGGTTTCCGTATGATGGCCCCCAGACAACAGGAGCATATATTATGCTGGCTTTGCTGGTTCTATGGGGAAGTCGAAGGCATCTGGGACAGATTTTCAAGAGCCTTTTCAGCCAGCGTTTTGAATACAATGGAGAATACAGGACAGCTTTATTTATAGGTGTTACTGGTTCAATTTTTCTTTTCGTTTTTGCATATCGAATGGGTATGTATTGGTGGGTAATACCCATGTATTTTGGTATTTATTATATTATGGGAATAAGTATAACCCGCGTTCGGGCCCAGCTAGGGCCTCCCACCCATGAGATGTTCCAGGCCACACCCCAGAAAGTTCTGGTTGACGTTCTTGGAACCAGAAGATTGGGCGTACCTACATTAACATCCTTTGCCATGTTATGGGGTTTCAACCGGGGATATCGGGCCCACCCCATGCCTCATGTGTTGGAAGGTTTCTGGCTGTCAGAGCAGACAAAGGCATCTACAATACGCCTTGCCCTGGCCATGCTTCTTGCTGCTATATTGGCAAGCGCCACAGCTTTCTGGTCGTTTATTGAAATGTCATACAGAAACGGAGCCAGCGTCAACCCTCCGTGGGGTGGTTTTAAGCACCTGCAAAACTGGTTGTTTTACGCTTCGCCGCCGCGCACCTTGGAAGTAAGTTTTATGGGGGTTGGCGCTGTTGTTACATTAACTTTATATTTGTTAAGAAAACGTTTTTTATGGATTACTCTCCATCCTGCAGCTTTTGCCTTAACTGGCAGTACATGGACATTAAGCTGGCTCTGGTTTTCAATTTTTCTTAGCTGGCTGGCTAAAAGGCTTATAATAAGACACGGCGGTATAAAGGGATACAGAAAAGCGCTTCCCCTCTTTATGGGACTTTTGCTGGGAGATTATGTAATTGGTGGAATCTGGATAGTTATAAGATGGATAACCGGAACGCAAACTTATGTATTCTGGAGGTAATCTCATTTCAAAATTAATCCTGCTTAATCTTTCCCCACGTTGTTATCTTTTTATTACTAATGGATGTTACAGGTGCTACAACTGCTTCTGCATCAGCCTTATATCTATATGTAGAGGATGCAAGGTTTGTCTCTGGTGGATCAGGTTGAGAAGTTACCACCAAAATCGCTTTGCTATTTTCAACCGGAATTGTTGTTGTACCGGAGTTTTCATTGCTGGATTTGACTGATGAAACAACGGTTTCATCCCCTATTTCAATAATTTGGGCCACAATATCATCTCGAACTACATTGTAAACTGTAAGATTTAAAGTATCATCTTGTTCCTTTTTGAATTCTATGTATTTTGCTGACCAGGTTTTTATCTGAGAATTCTTGCTGGCTATAGGATATGCCTCTTCTGTATCAGAGGGTCTGATTTTTATATTAATGCCCGAATAGCCATATTCACCTTCACTCAGTTCAGGATCGTCAAGGTAATTTGCTACAACCCAATTGGAGAATAGGTTATCAAAGGATATGCTTTTACCCAGGCCTGATAAAGCTTTTTTAATTCCGTTTACACCAACTGCCCTGTTTCTGATTATAGCCTCTACTGCTGATACTCCGCCAAACTGTTCGGAAATGTATGTGATAAACAAATATGCAGCTCCATAGTCAGCTATTTTTCCTGACCAGCTTATTAGCGATGTGTCCGAATCTATTTCGAAGGCACTGATTCGGCTTCTGGTATTATAACCCAAAAGACCTTCTGAGTAAACAGCTATACCTTCATTAACCCATATTGATTCCCTTGGATCTCTGGCCCATTGAACCATATGGGTAAACTCATGGGTTAATACACTTTCCGCCAATAACTTGGCATTATTTAGGGATATATAGTCTATATAAAGTATCTCAACTTCGTTGCTTTTTTGATTGCTCCATCGGCGAAGCTGAGTATTTTTATATTGATTTATAGGACTGTAATAACCCACCATACGAATACCATCTGCGGGATTACCGTCAAGTATATCCAACAGTAATAGATATATCCGGGGATCACCGTCAATGCTATCCGGTGGAGGGCCAAAGTGGCCTGTTATAGATTCATAAATGTTTTCAAAAGCATCCAGCAGTGAATTAACTTTACTTTTGGTTACGGCTTTTCCGCTTTCTACAAATATATAAGCCTTATCACTAACACCTCTTAATGAGGCTTTTACCAGGTACTGAGAATTATTTGCCATATTGTAGGAATAAAAATTCTTTATATCACCGATTTTATACGCTGGATCTGGAATATTAACCAATGCTCCAGGGGCAAGCATTGCATCATCTTCATGCCCCAGTACCTCAGCCAAAAAACGGGATTGCTCGTTGAAATACGGCGTTCCATCGACCCAATTTTCTGTCCAGGAATATCCGGGATATGTGAATATTAATACAAATATAAATCCCGTAAATATTATTTTCAGGTTAAAATTCTTCATTCGTTATATACCTCGTCCCGAGTAATATATTCAGTTATATTGTTTTAGTATGTTCTACTATTGAAAACATAAGGTTTAGAGCACATATTCCCCCATCATAGTGTATAATAAAATATTATTGTTGAAGTATTCTTTATACAATGGTAGAATCAAAAAGACACAAATATATAATTTAATAATGTAAAATCTGCTTAAGTAGTATTCACTGTTTTTCTGTGAATATGTTTAAAATTAAGTCCTGTCATTCCTGCGAAAGCAGGAATCCAGGAGCTTAACATGGTAACTGCATTTCTGCGAAAGCAGGAATGACAAACAGATGATATTTTGCCTTAATTAGGCAATGCTTTTTATATTTCCACACTCAAATCGAAAAGGTCAGAATTTATTAAAATCACTTAAAATGATTGGAGGAGTTATGTCCAGCAAACCCAAAGATGAATTAGCGGCAACCAAATTTGATTTTTTTGTATCAACAGAAGGTGATGATTCCTGGTCTGGCAAACTGGCTTCACCCAATGCCGACAAAACAGATGGACCCTTTGCGACCATATCCAGAGCAAAGGACGCGATAAGGGAGATGAAGGAAGCTGGTGAACTTGATTGTGAGGCAAAGGTAATAATAAGAGGCGGAAAATATTTTCTGGATGAGACTGTAGTTTTTGATCAGAAAGACAGCGGAACGGCTGAATGTCCCATAACCTACATGGCCTATCCGGGGGAAAAGCCAATTATAAGCGGCGGAAAACGCATAACTGGACCCTGGAAGAAATATAAAGATGACATTCTTGTATGTCAACTGGATGAAGTAAAATCAGGGAAATGGATTTTCAGGCAGTTATTTGCCAACAGTAAACGTCAAACCCGAGCCCGTTTGCCCCATGAGGGTTATTATTTCATTGACGGAGTTGTTGGCAATGCTGCCTTTAAATACAAGGATCAACACTTTAAAAAGTTCCACAATCTTACTGATGTTGAGGTGGTTATGTTCCATTCCTGGAACGAAACCCGTTTTATCGTCGATGAGGTGGATGAAGAAAGCAAAACCGTAAAATGCCTTGATCCTAAAGCCAGACACGTCATCGGATGGCATGGCGGCGGAGGTGCTAATCGCTATTATATTGAAAATGTCTTTGAAGGGTTGACTCAACCAGGTGATTGGTATCTGGATGTCCATACCGGAGAACTCTATTACTGGCCTGTGGATGATATAGATAATCTGGAGATAATCGCCCCGGTTCTTAAACAGATTATGAAGTTTGAGGGAGGACTAAAGGAACAATGCGTTCAATACATAAATATTGAAGGCTTAACCTTTGCTGATACCAAATGGCCTCTACCTGAGAAAGGTTATCCTGACTGCGGAGATGTAGGGGACATAGTTGATCCTTCTGCTGTAACAATGGAAAATGTCCGTTACATAAAATTCCAGAATAACACCATGCGGAACATAGGCACTTATGCCCTGGAATTAACTGGTTATGGCTGTAAAATAGTGGATAATGTAATATACGATATTGGCGGCGGTGGAATTATAAGCCGCAATTATGACGAAGAACGTAACGATATATCCTATAATCATATTCATCACTGTGGCCAAGTTTATCCCAGCGCAGTGGGTATCAATATTGACGATGGAGGCGGTGTTGTAACTCATAATCTGATCCATAATATCGCCCACTCCGGTATATATACCCGTCATTGGGCTACTAAAACCCAGCCTATACAACGGGAAAACCAGGAACAGGGGTTAATCATAGAGTATAACGAAATCTATGATGTTATGGAGAAGATAAACGACGGCGGCGGTCTGTTTGTTCGGGATGCCAATATTATCATAAGATACAATCTGATCCACGATGTCTATTCCTTCAGCGACAGATGCCCGGGGTGGGGGATATACCTGGGGTGCGAAACAAGGGATACCCTGGTGGAAAATAACCTGGTATACAGGGCCAGAGAAGGTGTTCATGTCTGGTACAGTGACAGAAATATTACTATGGAAAACAACATTTTCCTGGATGGTGAAATAAGCCAAATAAATTACCAGAACCCCCAGGATCGCAAACATGAGAACATAAAATTTAACAGAAATATTGTATGCTTTGCAAAAGCCAATTGGAAATTATACAGACTCAGCGGCATGCGTTCTGCACCGGTGGAATCGGACTATAACTTATACTACTGCCCCGAAGCTGATATCAATAAAACTGACGTTATAACAGGATTGGAAGGGGTTAAGACCTTTGCCGACTGGCAGGAAAACTGTTTTGATAAAAATTCCCTGGTTGCCGACCCTATGTTTGTTGATCCTGATAACGACGATTATACCCTGAAATCCGATTCTCCAGCCCTGAAACTGGGATTTAAACCTTTTGATCTGTCTGAAGTTGGTTTAAGGGGAAGAGAGAAGAAAAGCTGATTTATTGGGAGGTACGTTGTCTAATTGTGTAGATTAGGTTGAGTTTATAAAACTCAACCTAAATGAGCCCTTTTGGTTATAATAATTATTCGTTAAAACTATAATCCCCTGGTATTTAAGGAAATAAAGATGAGAATTGTATTTTTCGATATAGACTGTCTTAGGCCTGATCACCTGGGCTGTTATGGATATAACAGACCTACATCCCCAGCTATTGATTCCATAGCGGAACAGGGGGTAAGATTTGGTCATTATTACTGTGGAAGCTCTCCCTGTTTACCTTCCAGAACAGCCTGGTCATCAGGAAGATTTGGTATACGCAATGGTGTTATTTCCAATCACGGAGCCGGGGCGAAGTTTCATATCAGAACCAGAAATTATGGAGGGCCTCAGCCTGAAAACGAAATGCTTATGCGCCAGCTTCGGAGACATGGTTACGACACCATCAGCTTTTCCAACTTTGCCGACAGGCATAACGCTTTGTGGTTCATGTATGGCTGGAGTGAGTATCACACCCCTAACCTGAAAGGCGGGGCAGAGACAGCAGAAGAGGTCAATGAAAAGGTTATACCCTGGTTAAAACAAAATGCCACCAGAGATAATTATCTTCTGCATATCAATTACTGGGATGCTCATCGGTGTTATAAGATGAATGAATCATGGGCCGACAGATTCAAAGATTTTCCCGTTGAGCAGGAATGGCCAGATGAGGATGAAGTTAAAACCTTGATGGAAATAAAAGGCCCCTTTACAGCCACAGGCCAGTTCGGGGATAAGAAAAGCCCATTTCCCCTTATGCCTGATACTGTATCATCCCGCAAAGATTTTGAGCACATGATAACCGGCTATGATGCTTCTATAGCATACGTTGATCACTACGTCAAGATGGTTCTGGATGAATTGGAAAGCCAGGGAGTGCTGGAAGATACGGCAATAATAATATCAGCGGATCACGGTGATGCCTTCGGCGAACATGGAATATACTCGGATCATGTATGCGCTGATGAGTGTATACACAGAATTCCATTGATAATAAAATGGCCCGGTGTATCTGCCGTTGATATACAGGATGATTCTTTCCTATATAATGTGGATTTGCCGGCTACATTGTGCGATCTGCTGAACATCCCCGACCCGGAAGACTGGGACGGCAGTTCCTTCAAGGAAAATATGAAGGGTAATAATGGCCTGGACAGGGATTATTTGGTCTGGGATCACGGACTTTATACTGTGCAAAGGGCTGTAAGGACAAAGACACACCTGATGATCAGAACCTACGATAGTTTCAATTACCCCTTTGAACCTGTGGAGCTTTATGATATGGTAAACGATCCTTACCAGACGGAAAATATAAGGGATAAGCAGCCGGAGATCGTAACGAATTGCGACCATTATCTGGCAGAATGGATACACCAGCAGAGGGCTAAAGGTCATTGTATACCTGATCCGGCTCAGGAGATTTTGCGGGAAAGATCGAAATAGGAAAAGATGAATTTAGTATTCTGTGTATGTTAGTCTAAACTTGTAAAACATTGCTATTTCCCAAAAAAAAGAGGGGGATTTAGGCGAATTGGAAGCGTTAAACACCCATGAATATTATCTTTAGCGTAATCGTTAAAAATGAAAAAGGGTTCTTGGCTTGTAGGGACACGGCGTGCCGTGTCCCTACAAGCGCATAAATACTATGTCTTTTAAAAAGTGCGAAAGTACAGTCTATAGTCAATTATAGAATTTGTCATTCCTGCGGAAGCAGGAATCCAGTAGATCCGCATAAAGACTGTATTCCTGCTTCCGCAGGAATGGCAAGCTGAGAGAATTTTCAATTATAAACACATTTAATCCTGAATAACCAAATTGTTTTAAAGACTTATATGTCAAAGATCAAAATTCTACCCCAAAACATAGCAAACAAAATAGCCGCCGGCGAGGTGGTGGAAAGACCTGCATCAGTGGTAAAGGAATTGATGGAAAATTCCCTGGATGCCGGTGCTAATGAGATAACTGTGGAAGTCAAGGCAGGCGGCAAGGACCTGATCCGCATTGTTGATGACGGTTCCGGTATGTCCCAGGATGATGCTTTGCTGTCCCTTGAAAGGCATGCAACAAGCAAAATCCAGTCCTTTGACGATCTGGAAACCATAACGACCATGGGTTTCAGAGGTGAAGCTTTGCCCAGTATAGCGTCTGTATCCCGTTTAGAGCTAATTACCCGACCTGCGGATGCTATGGAAGGCACGAAAATAAGCGTGGAAGGTGGCGTTACAAGGGACGTAGAGCGTATAGGATGTCCTGTGGGTACTCGTATTTCTGTAGCCAATCTGTTCTTTAACGTACCAGCCCGAAGGAAGTTTCTCAAGACCATTACCACTGAACTTAACCATATAGTCAACCAGGTTACATGGGCAGCCCTTTCACGCCCGGATGTGGGTTTCAGGCTTTCTCATAACGGTAAAGGTATTCTGGATGTTCGTCCATGTAATAATGTGATAGAACGAATAAGGTTGATCTACGGAAAGGATTTTTCCGATAATATTTTACAGTTCGATTGGGATTTTGAAAACCTGGAACTCCTGGCTTTCATTGGAAAACCTGATTTTACCCGTTCTTCCAGAGATCATCAATTGTTTTTTCTTAATCGCAGACCCATAAAAAGCAGACTCATAGGCGGCGCTTTGAGTTCAGCCTTTCAGAACGTTATCCCAAAAGGCAGGTATCCAGTAGCCATATTGTTTATAAAGATGGACAGCCACCTGGTTGATGTCAACGTACACCCGGCCAAGACAGAGGTGCGTTTTCGCAACGAAAGAGGCGTATATCGGGATATAAGCAACGGCTTGCTTATGGCTATGCGTGAGCATGAATATATACCGGAAATAAACGCGCCAGTTGCCGATATTCCTGATTCAAAACAGAAACCGACAATTCCACCCAAAATTCATAAATCCAATCCCCGTAGATCAGAAATAGAGAATTCTGTCACCGATTATCTCAGCAAACAGGATAAAAAACCAAAAGATATATCATATCCGTCAACTTCAACACCATTTGCCAGACTAGGAAAACCAATTCAAAATCTAACAAATAGATTTGATGTCCATAAAAGGCCTGTAGAGTCTATCGCTCTACCTTTGATGAATTTGGAAAATCTAGAGGTAAAAACCAGGCTTTTTAATACCTACATTGTACTTGAAACACCTGATGAAGTCTTGTTTATCGACCAACATATTGCAGAAGAACGGGTTGTTTATGAAAGGCTTAAAAGGCAAATGCTGAGGGATGGAGTACCTTCTCAAGGACTTCTTATAACCGTGGATGTGGAACTATCTGCCTCTCAGGCGTCGATGATTGATTCTATTCTTGGCATATTAAGGGAAATAGGTTTTGATATTGAAATCTCAGATGACAGGATGGTTAAAGTAAAGTCTGTACCATCATTGATGAAAAAAGGCGATATTAAGAACATGATACTGGAATTGTTAGATCAACTGCCGGATTCTCTGGATGATTACGATAAGCTGAAGTTGCAGGATAATATTCTTATAACAACAGCATGTCATTCCTCCATACATGCTGGGGATAAAATGAGCGATGCTGAAACCATAAATCTACTGAAGGAGCTTTTCGAGACAAAACCACCTTATGTATGTCCACACGGAAGGCCAATAGTTGCGAGAATGAAAAAAGCAGAACTTGAGGGAAAATTTCAGAGAAGATAAACATATTACAGGAGGTAGAAAATGACAACAAAAATATTTTTTGTAAGTTTATTTATTCTGGCTTTTATCGTATCTTTAAGCAATGCAATTCAGGATGAAAATATGGTAGCATTGTATCTTTTTGATGACGAAAACGGAGATGAGGTAATTGACCTTTCTGGAAATGAAAATCATGGTACATTCCAGGGTGATATAAAGCGGGTTAATGGCATCTTCGGCGGTGGGTTGGAGTTTAACGGTGTAGATACTTTTGTGGAAATCCCGGACAGCGAAAGCCTTATGCTAACAAATGCTTTGACTATTGCCATGTGGATTAATCTGAAAAGCTACTCCACTGCCGGCGGAACTGGTGTTACCAAGGAAACATCATACAAAGCCGGGACAAGAAGCGATAAGAAGATGATGTTCCGGGCTACGACTGCCGGCGGCGCATGGGGTGATAATGTGGCTGCCAGCGAAAGCGATGTTCCTCTGAATGAATGGCATCATGTGGCTGCAACTTATGATGCCGATTCCGGAGATGCTTTAATTTACCTGGATGGTAAAGAGGATAGAAGAAGCAGTTTTTCCGGTGAGATAACCTCAAATACAAGCGTATTATGGTTAGGAAGAGGTCAGAATCCATTTTTTGAAGGTATATATGATGAAGTTGCTATATGGAATGTAGCTTTGTCAGAAGCTGAAATAGCGGCTGTAATGAATGTTTTGCATAATGTTAAACCCGGGGGAAAACTAACGTCAAAATGGGGCAGGATTAAAGCTGATAGTCTGCCATAATATTGAGGAATATCCCAATGCGGATAAAAGGAACAGAAAAGAAAGTTATAGGCCTGATTGAGGAGCATGTTGATAAAGTGGAATTATGTCTTCAAAGTATGTTAAAATCTCTGAATTCATATCTGCAAAACAAAATGGATTTAGCCGAGTCACATGCCGAAGAAACTCACAAAGCAGAATCCGAAGCTGATGGTATACGCCGCAGTATATCGGATCTGCTTCACCAGGGGGCTTTTTTGCCTGTTTTTAGAGTGGATGTGATGGAACTGGTAAATATTATAGACGAAATCGCTGGTCAGGCCCAGAACTGTTGCAAGATGATAACAGCCCAACGGCCTGATATTCCTGATGAACTAATAGATGATTTTCGGAATATAGCTGAAGAATCAGTATCCATAATCAAACCTCTTCAGGAAGGTGTTTTAAATATGTCAAGGGATTTTTCCATAATTCGGGATAAAACGGGGGAAGTTCATCGGATTGAACAATCGGTTGATGTTCTGGAAGCTAAATTATCACGTAAGATATTTTCAAAAGACCTGGAACTTGCCAGAAAAATACATCTGAATCATCTAGTAGATGTAATAGCAGAGATAACTGATGTGGCTGAAGATGCAGCAGAAATACTGGAAACTTTGGTCGTAAAGAAACAGACGTAAATTATAAATATTATCAGTCGAATTGGTGTTTAACGATTTCTCCCTGTACCGTATATATTATTTCCTCGGAAATATCTGTGGCCAGATCACCAATTCTTTCAATATGTCTGGATACCAGGATAATCTCTAATGCAGGCCGTATATATTTGCTATCCTCAAGCATGTAGGTAAGTAGTTCACGAAATATCTGATCTCTTAACTCATCTACCTTACCGTCCCGTTCTATAACATCTATAGCCAGTTTAATGTCACACTTCATATAAGCGTCCAGGGTATCGCTGACCATACTTCTGACAATTTCAAAGGCTCTGGGTAAATCTACATAGGGTTTAACAGGTGGATAACCCAGTAACTTTATACTTCTTTCAGCAATATTAGCAGCTTTGTCTCCCATTCTTTCCAGTTGACGGTTTATATGAAGGGCAGTTATAATTTTACGAAGATCAGAGGCGACAGGTTGGCGTAACACAATTAATTCGATAGACATATTTTCTATCTTAACTTCCAGTCTATCTACCTCATCATCTCTATCAATAACTTCTTGTGCGAGTTTTTCTTCCCGCTCTAAAAGAGAATCCATGGCTTTTTGAAACATGTCTTCTACAACATTACCCATACATACAAGATTTTCTTTTAAATCTCTTAATTCATCATCAAAATGTCTCTGCATCATCCGAACCTTCCTGTGATATATTCGTCAGTCATTTGTTTATCGGGATTTGTAAACATTTTGCTGGTCTCACCAAATTCAATCATCTCACCAAGATAAAAGAAAGCAGTATAATCGGATACCCGGGCAGCTTGTTGCATGTTATGAGTGACAATCACAATAGTATACTTCTCTTTAAGCTGCTCTATTAATTCTTCAATCTTTTGCGTCGCGATAGGATCAAGGGCGGAAGCAGGTTCGTCCATAAGTATAACTTCCGGATGTATGGCCAAAGCCCTTGCAATACATAGCCTCTGTTGTTGCCCTCCGGAGAGCATCAGGGCAGAATCATGAATTCGGTCTTTTACTTCATCCCAGAGCGCCGCTCCCTTAAGACTTTCTTCTACCCGATCTGCTATTTCGCCTCTTGGATACCTGTTGATTTTCAGACCATATGCAATATTTTCGTATATGGATTTAGGAAACGGATTTGATTTCTGGAAAACCATACCAACACGCCTTCTTATATCAACTACATCAACATTTTCTTCGTATATGTTGTCTCCATCCAAAACGATTTTTCCGGTAATTTTTATTCCAGGTATAATATCATTCATGCGATTAAAGCTGCGGATATAGGTGGATTTGCCACAGCCTGAAGGACCGATCAAAGCCGTTACTTTGTTCTCATATACCTCCATGTTGATTTCTTTTAAAGCCTGGAATTCACTGTAGAATACGGAGAGATCTTTTGAATACATCTTAACTTTTTCTTGTTTTGATTCCATTATTTTGAAGCTTTCTGTTTAATACAGATTATTATCCTCGTTTTTTTCGTAGGTGATTTCTCAGTATAATAGCAAAAAGATTTACACCCAGAACCAGAGCAATAAGTATAAGTGCTGTTCCATATTGAAGAGGACGAGTTTCTTCAATGTGTGTGCCAGCGGTTGCCAATACATAAATATGATAGGGTAAAGCCATTACAGGTTTAAAAACCGTATCAGGTAGTTTGAAAGTCATGAAAACCGCAGCGGTAAACATGATTGGTGCAGTTTCCCCGGCAGCACGGCCTATAGATAAAATTGAGCCAGTCAAAATTCCCGGTAAAGCGTTGGGAAGGACTATCTTATAAACTGTCTGCCACTTGGTAGCACCTACAGCTAGTGAAGCTTCTCTATAGCTATGGGGAACTGATAACAAAGCCTCCTCCGAAGCCCTTATAATCACGGGAAGTATAAGAAATCCAAGGGTCAGAGATCCGGCGAGGATAGATACACCAAATTTAAATGTCACAACAAACAGGGATAATCCAAAAAGACCGAAGACCACAGATGGAACTCCAGCTAGGTTATTTACCCCTAACCTGATTGTATTCACAAGTCGACCTTCTCTGGCGTATTCAGATAGGTATATTGCCGTTGCAACTCCCAGAGGCAAAGCAAGCAAAACAGCCCCTATAGTCAGGTAAAACGTCCCAACTATACAGGGAAATATACCACCTTTTGTCATTTCATCCCTGGGAAACTGGGTCAGAAATTCCCAGCTTATAGCACCTATACCCCTTACAAAAACAAATAACAGCATAATCGCCAATACACTCACCAGTATAACACCTGTAAGACGCATTAAATTATGGGCTATTATCTGTTGTATTTTTCGCCAGTTTTGACCTTTATCTATGTCTTTGTCTTTATGCTGCACGTTCACCAGCCTCTCTATATCGCTTTGAAATAAAATCTGCCAGAAGGTTAAAGCAGAAGGTCAATATAAACAGGGTAACCCCAATAGCAAAAAGGGCGTGATAATGCATACCACCCCTGGGAGCTTCACCCATTTCAGCGGCAATGGCGGCAGTCATGGGACGAACTGGATCAAATAAGCTGGTAGGAATCATAGCAGCGCCGCCAGCCACCATCAGGACAACCATAGTTTCTCCCATTGAACGGGCCAAACCAAGTATTACAGCGGAAGATATACCGGAAAGCGCAGCCGGAAATACGACTCTCCACGTAGTTTCCCAGTTTGTAGCTCCAAGAGCATAAGATGCCTCCTTAAGACCTGGCGGAACTGCGCGTAAGGCATCCTCAGAAACGCTGGCAATAGTAGGAACAGCCATAAAAGCCAGAAGAACAGAAGCATTTGTCAGATTCAGACCATTGGGTATACCAAAACGCCTTTGTAGGAACGGCGCAACAACCACCATACCGAAGAAACCTATAATAACCGATGGCAGGGCGGCAAATAATTCTATCACAGGTTTCAGTACTTCGTTTGTTTTTGGATGAGCGATTTCACTCATGTAAATAGCAGAACCAACACCCAATGGTATGGCTATTACAGCCGAGAAGAATGTTACAATTATAGAAGCAAGAACAATTGGTAAGGTTTGAAACGAAGGCGGTTCATTCGGCGGAGGATACCAATCTCTACCAAAAAGAAATCCTGTAATCCCAACACGAGTCACCAACTGAAATTCCTTGAGACCTCTACCAATTTCCTCCCTTTCCATGAAACCTATGGAGTTTTCCCTATTTCGGATTATAGTTCTGGACATTTCCCTGGCGCTATCTACTTTTACAGCATCAGGTGCTAGTGTATCACCTTCCAAAAGCTCTTCTATCCATCTTTTACCTTCAGGGGTATTTTCAGCATACGAAATCACGTTAATCTTTCCGGGTTCGCCACCCAATTCATCCCAATTGGTTATCCTGCCGGAAAATACATCTTTTAGTTTTTCTCTGTTTATAGATTTTTTCCATATCTGGTTTTCCCGATGAACTACCGGCACGTATATATGTATGGATACAGGATATTTTTTGGTAAAGGTAGGTATTGCTTCTTTGAAAAGAAAGAACGCTATACCTGCGAGGGTTGCAATGGCAGTTATGGATAAAACCAGAAAAATATTTCTTATAGATTTTTCTTTAAATTTTCGCGACATATTCATTCAATATCGAGGCATTAAGAGGTAGTTTTTCTACCTCTTAACTATTCCTCCTGTTATATTTGGTTCTTAATTATTAACAAATCATACCCGTAAAAGCTTGTATTTTTAAATACTGTATATGGGTACATATTTAACTTCGCCAACTACCTTCTGACCTTTTGGGCTTACCAGGAAATTAATGAAATTCATTATTTCACCTCTTGGCCAGCCTTCTGTAAACATAAAAAGATCTCTGGCAATTGGATATTTACCGTTCCGGGTAGTTTCGGCATCAGGAGTAACACCATTTACATCAATCATCTTAACTTCTTTATTTAAATAACCCAAACCAATATAACCAACTGCATGCTCATTATTAGCTATAGCAGTTGCAACTGCACCATTGGAAGCCAGAAGAGATGCCTTGTTAGTAACCCTTTCTTTTTCCAGAACAAGACTATGCCAGACTTCGTAAGTACCTGAACTGGTATCACGAGAGATAACAACAATCTCTTTATCCGGGCCGCCTACTTCCTTCCAGTTAGTTATTTTACCTGTATAAATATCCTTTAGCTGTCCCATAGTAAGGTCATTTACTGTGTTACTGGGATGAATAACAGGAACGATGGAATCCAGAGCCACTCTATGGGCTACAGGAAAAACACCGTTTTCTATAGCCTTGTTAATTTCGCTGCCTTTAATGAACCTTGAAGCGTTGGCAATATCAGTAGTTCCATCAATAAGTGCCTTTATTCCATCACCAGAACCTGTACCAGATACAGAAATACTCACTTCCGGATACATTTTCATATATACTTCAGCAACTTTCTGGGCAATTGGAAGAACTGTAGTAGAACCGTTGATTATAAGCTCTTCATCACCAAAGACACTGGAAGTCATAGTCATGCTTAAAATCATCAAACTAATAAGCATAATGTTTTTAGTTACCAAATTCTTTAACATTGAGATATCCTCCCTCAAAATTTTTGTAGGTTTGGTCTGTGAAAACCAATTTATATAAGGTTATTGCTATATCACTATATTTTTACCAAAAATAATTATTATTTAATGTTTTTCTGTGTCTGTATTCACTGTTTTTCTATGAATGTATTTAAAAATTAAGTCCTGTCATTCCTGTGGAACTCTTATTCCTTTTTGCTCAAGATTCTTCAAAAAGCTTGAAGCAGGAATACAGTTTTCCAAAATAACGTGTTTTCTGGTTTATTGCCTCATTTTTTAACGGTTACAGGAAATTTACCAATATCTTTTGAATTCATAGGTATTATAACAATACTTTATTAAGAATTGGTTAAGAATAAGTTACAAAAGAATGAAAACGCATTGTTGTTTTATCATGGATTTTTTTTATTTTTATCAGGTGATTTATATGGAACAGGTATGTATTGAACAGACGGCCTTCTGTGTTCGGTCTGGGGAAATAGATTCATATACTGATAAATTTCTTCGGGCATATCTGTCACAATAGGCAAACCCATATCTTGGGCTTCGGGTACGGTAATAGGATAATCGTGAGTCCATTCACCCCTGGTAAGCATTTCGGCAATTTCCTCGGCCTTTTCTTCATCCATCTTTTCGACTAAAATTTCCTTAACACAGTCCTTTATCTGTTTCATGGCTTTGCTGGCAATATCGGCCATGATATATGTTTCATCGTCAATATCGTCTTTACCTTTTTGCTCGATGACTTTCAGTATAGATGCCGCTGGATATTGCCCTACCTGGGGATCAACAGAACCAAGAACAGCGCTCTTATCCATTACTATTTCATCGGCTGCCAGGGCTATCAGCGTTCCTCCCGACATGGCATAATGGGGGATGAATATGGTAACTTTAGCTTTATGTCTTTTTATTGCACAGGCTATTCTTTCTGTAGCCAATACAAGACCTCCGGGAGTATGCAGGATTAAGTCAATGGGAACGTCATCATCAGTAAGATTTATCGCCCTGATTAGTTCTTCTGAATCTTCTATATCAATATATCGCATTATGGGAAAACCCAGAAGCCTCATGGTTTCCTGTCTATGTATAAGGGCTATGAAACGACTTTTGCGTTTACCTTCAAGACGTTTCATGAATCGCAATCTGCTGGTTTCAAGCATACGCCTTTGTATTATAGGCACAAGCATTGCCAACATAACGAATATCCAGAATATCTGAAAGATATAGGACATAAGCTTTAAACCTCCTCAAGAAAAACATTACCAGGGATGATATTCATCGGCATACCTTCTTACTTCGTGTTTCTTTCTCTTTTTGAATAGGAATACCAGTATTGCCCCTGCCGCAAACCCACCGATGTGAGCCCACCAGGCAACTCCACCCTGAGATGGTCCCACAGACCGGGAAAACGTGCCTATCAAAAACTGCATCAAAATCCAGAAACCCAAAAACAAAAAAGCGGGTATCTCAATAAATTGTATAAAAAGAAAGATTGGTATCAAAGTCCAGATTTTCGCTTTGGGATAAAGAACAATATATGCACCCATAACACCAGCTATAGCACCGCTGGCCCCAACTGTAGGTATTCCTGAATTTACATTGGTAAAAAGATGAGTAGTACCAGCAGCAAGTCCACACAAAACATAAAATAATATATATTTTAAATGCCCCATCCGATCTTCTACGTTATCACCAAATATCCATAGATACCACATATTTCCGATCAAATGAAGCCACCCCCCGTGAAGAAACATTGAGGTGAAAAATGGGATAAATCTTCTGATTGGATATTTACCAACCTCGATCTGATGAAAAAATCTAAGTGGAATAAGGCCAAACGTCATCAAAAATTGGTTTAAATCTTCCCCCAGAGATACCTCAAAAAGGAATACTATGCTGTTAATAACTATCAGACCGATAGTTACAAAAGGATATGTTTTTGATGGTACAGTGTCCTTTATGGGTATCATATTAATTTAACCTAGTTCTTCTGACTTGAGTTTGGAAATATAAAAAAGTCTGATTAAGAAAAAATCTCATTTTTTTGGTCATTCCTGCCTTCGCAGGAATGACAAGCTGAGGGAATTTTCAAATTATTACCACGCTAAATCCAGAAAACCCTTTAACCTTTAATAACTTAGCAGGTATAACATGCTTATAAAAGTTTTTCATTTTTATCAAACTTAATACTGAAGAACCATCAAATTTAGTAAACTTCACTAAAGTTTTAGATTCTTCGTCCCGCCTAGAATAACATTTTTGTACTTGTCATTCAATTCTTACACCTGTCATTCTGGTCGGGACGAAGAATTTCATCTAACCCTTTACCAAAGGGGGATTAAGGGGTTTAATAACTTGGATTATGATAATATACTTCCCATCCCAGATATTTTTCAAAGGCCTCATACAGCACACCGGAGACAGATGAGCTGTTTATGGCTACGTGGTGTTCAAATCCATTTTCGCATATAAAGTAAAGCAAATCCTGAAGCCCGGTAACTTCCAGGACCCCGCGACCACCAAAGGTATTCAGATCATCATTTGTGAATTCACCTTCACCTATATAAGCCATTACAGCGCCTTCTGTATCTGCTGTGGATACTCTGGCGAAAGTCATAGGACCAGCGGGTATACGACCAACGCATGCACCATAGGAATTCTCTTCGCCAACTGTACCGGCGATAATATCCTGATATACCATCTTCGGATCTTTCAGCATGCTTTTAGGCCAGTTGCTGCAATGGAATAGAACACATTTATCGGGATCCTCACCATAGTTGTTGTTCCAGTCCACCAGAGCACTGGGTTTACCTGAAGCAAGTTCCAGGGCATACATTCCTACAGCCCCGCAAACATCAACTTCGCAGGCACTTGGCATTAGATTCTCACTCATCATTCCCATTACAGCACAGGGGACAATACCGAAATTTTCTTCCATTGATGTCCAGCATTGAACCGCAGTTGCCACCAACTGGTTTTCTTCCATCCAGTTGTCTATTACAGTAGACAGCTTTGCCATCCTTAAAAGTGCTTCCTGAGGCACACCTTCACTGTCAATGTAGCATTTTACGGTTTCGATTTTCTCTTTTACTGCCTTATCATCTGCGCTCATCTTTTCTGTTTCAGCAAAAATTTCAGAAAGGTCTATAGTTTCTACGGTTATACCCGAATCCTGTAAAAGCTTTTCGCTGAATCTGACAGTGTTAAAAGCTGTGGTTCTGGCTCCAATAGCCCCAATACGAGCATTTTTCAGTCCATGAATAACGCGACAGAGGGCTGTAAACCATTGAAGATCACCTTTGAAGTCATCAGAGCTTGGTGAAACTGTATGCAGTTCTGTCAGGGAATACTCTATTCCATATTGACGCAGGTTATTGCAGACAGACATCTTACCACAGAAGCTGT
This sequence comes from Candidatus Poribacteria bacterium, assembly GCA_014730235.1. GTDB lineage: Bacteria > Poribacteria > DTPJ01 > DTPJ01 > WJIO01 > WJIO01. The sequence continues at coordinate 24,288 of WJIO01000173.1, read as the reverse complement.
CACGACGGTTAGCCAGGTCCATCTTACCTAGTTCATCAGGAAAAGCCTGAACCAAAACTGGAACATCCAATCCTGCCATCTTCAGGGTATTAGCAACCCCGCGCTCATCACCAAAGTTGGGCAGGCTAACAAGAACTCCATGTATTTTTTCCCGGTTAGCTTTAAAAAGGTTAGCGCATTTGACGGCATCATCCAGAGTTTCCACAGAACCATATTCAGTATCTTCTTTTGACAGAGCAATTGTCTCTATTCCCTGTTCTTTAAGTACCTTTAATATCTCTTCACGTCCCTCACTGACCAGATGATCAGGAAAAAATCCCCGATTACCAATTAAAACCCCCAGTGTTACTTTTTCGTCCATTACAGTTCCTCCTTGATTTATAATGTAATGTAATCATTAAAAAATGAATATCACTTGGTTATCATTCCTGTAAAAACAGGAATGATAAATTTTGTAATTTATCATCTTTAACGGTTATGGCCTGAAAAAAGTATACCTCAGTTTATTTCTTTTGTAAATGATGGATTGAACATAAAAAGTAAGTGTGATATATTGTTGATGTTTAATTTAGTCAATTTAAGTAATCGTTAAAAAATGAAAAATGTGTTTAGAAAATACCTTTATAATGAGGGTAAATTACAAAATTTGTCATTCCTGCGAAAGCAGGAATCCAGAAAAAACATCATCCCGGGAGACTGGATTCCTGCTTTCGCAGGAATCACAAGCTGAGAGAATTCTCAATTATAACCATACTATATCCTGAAGAACCAATTTACTTAATATCAGAATATAAATAGTGAGGGAAAAATGGACATTAATACAGGTGCTGTAAAAGACATTATAGAATTAGCATTAAGAGAGGATATAGGCAGCGGCGATATTACATCCGAATCAGTTATACCTGAAGGTACAAAAGCAATTGCTAGGATAATATCAAAAAGTGAGGGTATAGTTGCTGGTATCGATTTGGCAAATGAGGTTCTACGAAAAATCGGTCCTTCTTCAGAATTCAAAAAAATTGTATTGGATGGTGACAGGATCACAGAAAAACAGGAATTGGCTATTATAAATGGATACGCTCGTTCTTTATTGACAGCAGAACGAACCATGCTGAATTTTCTACAGCGGCTTTCGGGAATAGCAACCCAGGCGGAAAAATATGTTCAGGCTGTGTCTGTATTCAAGGCAAAAGTTATTGATACCAGAAAAACAACCCCGGGTTGGAGAGTATTGGAAAAATATGCAGTCAGAGTCGGTGGTGCTGGAAATCATCGCTTTGGTCTATACGATGCTGTTTTAATAAAAGATAATCATATAGCCGCTGTTGGCGGCAGTATAAAAAAGGCTGTGGAAAATGCCCGAAGAAGAATACCTCATACCATGAAAATAGAGGTGGAGACAAAAACTCTTGAGCAAATAAAGGAAGCTCTGGAAGCTGGTGCAGATATAATCATGCCTGATAATATGGGACCACAAATGATAACCAGAGCTGTTGAAATAATTGATGGTAAAGCCCTGGTGGAAGCATCGGGAGGGATAACAATTGATAATATAGAAAAAATAGCCGCCACAGGCGTAGATTATATATCAATAGGTGCTTTAACTCATTCTGCCATGCCTTTGGATATAAGCATGGATATGGAATTGGTTAATGGATAATCAGTGAACTTTTTTTTCCGGGTTTATTCATTGACTTAATAACCCATCTGCTATAAAATATCTGTAAGAAAATTATTCTTACCAATATATCGAAAGGTTAATATAATGAGTATAGATAAGGATTTGCTTTCTGCCCAAATATTTGGTGCAAACATCAGTTTCGGTATAGGTGCAGTAGATAGCATTTCGACTTTTCTACAGGATTATGATTCTGCAAAACCTTTGATAGTAACTGATAAAGGTATTGTAAAAGCCGGTCTGGTCAATGTGATAAAAGAGCGTCTGGATGCATCCGGAATCGGTTTTTCATTATTTGATGGTGTTCAACCCAATCCTATTGATAGAAACGTTATGGAATGTCTGAGGGAATACCACGAAGAGGGGTGTGACAGCATAATAGGTCTTGGCGGTGGAAGTCCTATGGACGTGGCAAAAGCTATGGGGGTTATGGCATGTCATCCCGGTCATGTAAGGGATTATTTTTATAATAAGGACAAATTAACATCCAAAAGAATTCCCACTATTGCAATACCAACCACATCAGGAACAGGAACGGAAGTATCCAGAGCCGCGGTTATAACTGATACTGTCGATAATCGTAAGAAGCTGGTGTTTACAGGTCCAGCCACTCTGGCCCTGGTAGATCCCTATCTAACATTAAATCTATCCCCTTTACTTACAGCCGCCACTGGAATAGATGCATTATGTCACAGCATAGAAGCCTATGTTTCCAGCAGATATAACCCATTTGCCGGTGCCATTGCGATTGCTGGTATAAAGCTGGTTGCTGAAAACCTGCGAGAAGCTGTTAAAAATGGACATAATATTGAGGCAAGAAAAAACATGTCAATGTCTTCTACAATGGGAGCTTTGGCCTTTTACAAGGGTTTAGGAGCAGTTCATTCCCTCGCCCACCAGCTTTCAACCGTAGCGAACATTCCACATGGCGTAGCTAATGCTATAATTTTGCCCCATGTGATGGAATTTAACGTATCATCGGCTGTTGACAGGTATATAGATATAGCCAAAGCCATGGGAGTAAACACCTGGGAAATGTCTCAGGAACAGGCTGCCAGGGCTTCAGTTGATTCTGTGTCTGTATTATGTCGGGATATCGGCCTCCCTGAGCGATTACATGAAGTTGGTGTAAGTCGGGATAGTATACCTGAAATGGCAAAAATGGCTATGGAAGATCACTGCCATCTGGGAAATCCAAGAGTTTGTAATTATGAGTCAATGATTGACCTCTACAATGCCGCATTTTAATCCTGTGGTATAATGAGGAGATAGGATCTTCAGAGTTAAGTTTGATAATAATTTGAAAATTCTCTCAGCTTGTCATTCCTGCTTCAAGCTTTTGCAAAAGCTTGAAGCAGGAATGACAGCATAAAGAAGTTTCTTATCTTTACCAAACTGAACCCGGAAGAACCAGGAGATATAAAAATGAGAGCAGCTATCTGTGAAGGGCCTCAAAAGGTTCTTGTTAAGGATATTAGAACACCTAACCCCAGCCCTGGTGACGTTTTGATAAAAGTCTGGGTTGCCGGTGTATGTGGTTCTGATGTAAGGGTATATATGGGTAAACATCCGGAAGTAGTATATCCTATAATTCTGGGACATGAATTCTCCGGTGAAATTGCAGCTTTAGGTGAAGGGGTTGATAATTTCAATATAGGTGACGAAGTAATTGTTGATCCTACAATGCCATGCGGTGAATGCTATGCCTGTTATTCTGGTAATTATAACCTCTGTTCAGAATCGGTTTCTATTGGTTATCAACTTCCGGGAGCTTTTGCTGAGTATACAACAGCAAATGCAAATATGGTTCACCTTAAAGATGAAGATCTCACCCTGGAGGAAGCTGCTCTTATAAATCCCTTGGCTGTAGCAATACATGCGGTTAAAAGGGCTGGTATATCTATTGGGGAAATGGTTGTAATTCTGGGTGCTGGTACTGTTGGACTTTTAACTATGCAGGTAGCCAAACAATCCGGTGCAAAAGTTATATCAACAGATGTATCTACAGATAAGCTGCATCTGGCAGCAGCTTTAGGCGCAGATTACGTGATTAATTCAGAAGGAAGCGATCCTGGTGATTTGGTTATGGAATTGACAAAAGATCAGGGGGTAGATGCTGTAATAGAATGCGCCGGTACACTTCAGACTGAATTACAAATGGTTGATCTGGTGAAACCCGGCGGTAAAATTGTCATGGTAGGCTGGACGGGCAATAAGCTGGATCAGATTTCTCTCACTAAAATTACCTTAAACGAAATTAACCTTCTTGGTTCTGCCAACCATTGCAACGAATTTTCTACTGCTGTCAAATTGGCCACTTCTGGTCTGATAAATCTTAATTCCCTCATAAGTCATGAATTTGATATCAGTGAAACTGCTGAAGCTCTGGAAGAAATGTCCAGGAACCAGCACGAAATGATAAAACCTATAATCTCATTCCTTCCGGAAGAAGACGAAGACGAGTATGAATATGAAGATGATGAGGAATTAGAGGATTGATTTTGTGTCCCGAAAAACCGTAAATCCAGTTATATATCTTCTTTTCCTTTTCTCCGGGTTCACCGGTCTCGTATATGAAATCCTGTGGACCCGTATGTTTTCTCTGGTGTTCGGTGGAACGACATTATCCATAAGCCTTGTATTGGCTTCATATATGGCCGGAATGGCTCTGGGTAGTCTATACTTTGGTCGTTTTGTTGATAAAAGAAATGATCCCCTTCGCATATACGCCATTATTGAAATAATAATAGGTTTATACGCTGTTATCCTACCCCTGCTTATACTTTTGCTGCAAAAATTTTATATTTCTTCGAGTTCAGAGATAATTACCTCTATACTAAAAGCAAGATATATAAAATTCATCCTTTCATTCATTTTACTTATTATTCCAACCACGTTAATGGGCGGCACTCTTCCTGTTCTAAGCAGGCAATTGGTAAACAGCCGGGATAAAATAGGTTTAAATGTGGGACGTTTGTATTCAGTAAATACCCTGGGAGGTGCTGCTGGTTGCTTTATCACCGGGTTTATTCTCATATCATCTCTGGGCATCAGGGTTACAGTATACATGGCATCAGCCATTAATATTGTAGTAGGCGGTATGGCCCTCTGGCTTTACAGAAAAAAGCCCTTACCAATTCCCATATCCAGAATAGAGAAGACAGAAGTCAAAAATCAAATCTCTCCACGAGTCCAGAAATTTATACTCATAGCCTTTGGAATTTCAGGTTTTATAGCCCTTGCTTATGAGGTTATATGGACAAGAATTCTGGCCATGATCCTTGGCACAAGTGTATACGCCTTTAGTATCATGCTGACAGCTTTCCTGTGTGGTATTGCTTTAGGGGGATATATTTTTTCAAAGCTTGTTGACCGTATAAAAGACCTGGTGTCGGTTTTTGGTCTGGTGGAAATATTTATCGGATTTTTTGCAGTAGTTTCTATAGCCGCTTTCAAGGTTGCACCGGTGATTTTTCTGTGGCTTTTTGATAGACTCGGTGGTACATGGGGTATGGCTTCCCTGGTTCAGATGATGATCGCCTTAATCATTATGTTAATCCCTGCAAGTCTTATGGGAGCAGCCTTCCCGTTAGTCAGTCGAATATGCACATCAGATATTAAATTACTGGGCAGAAGCGTTGGTGGAGCTTATTCTGCCAATACCTTCGGGGCTATAGGAGGTACTTTAGTCTCAGCATTTTTGATGATACCCTTAATAGGTTTGAAAAATAGCATCGCTTTGCTGGCATTTATAAATATCTGTATAGGTTTAATATCTGTAGTAATCTCCTGGCTGTCTGATACGATCAGACCTGGGCTAAAAATTATAGCAGCTATATCAGTATCAGTTTTGGTGCTGGTGATATTAATCCTTGTTCCATCCTGGGATAAACGCGTCCTGTCCGGAGGCGTATATTTTGATCCGTACCAGTATTTCAACCGGGCCGACAAACTGGACGTAGAACGCAGGACGAATGAATCTCAGATGGTTTATTATGCGGATGGAATTGACAGCACTGTAGCAGTATTCAAACGCGGTATAAATATAACCCTGAAGATAAACGGTAAACCTGTAGCATCTACCCTTAGAACTGATTTGAACCTTCTGGGAATGATGGGGCATCTTCCAGCTATACTGCATGGAAAACCTGAAAATGCCCTGGTTATTGGTCTGGGTGCAGGGGTTACATCTGGTATGCTGGCCAGACATGATACAATAAAGCAGGTGGATTGTGTAGAACTGGAAAAGAAAGTGACAGAAGCCGCTTCTTACTTTGCAAAAGAAAATCACAACATACTGGAAAATCCCAGGCTGAATCTTATTATAGACGATGGTAGAAATTACCTACTTACCACAAATAAAAAATATGATGTCATTACATCAGATCCTATCCATCCTTGGGTTTCTGGTGCTGGAAGTCTCTATGCCATAGAGCATTTTAACCTTTGTCGGGAACATCTGAAACCCCATGGGGTAATGGCCCAATGGCTGCCATTGTATGAAATGCCGGAAAAGGATTTCAAAATGGTCATAAAAACTTTTCAATCCGTATTCCCTCATACTACCTTATGGATCACAAGCTCGGATACAATATTGATAGGCACTCAGGAAAAACTGAAGATTGATTATAAAGCTCTGGAAAATAAACTAAAAGATGATAAAATAGTTCAGGATATGCGCATGCTTTTTATAGACAGTATTTATGATTTCTTATCCAGCTTTGTTATGGGGGAAGATGAGCTAAGAAGCTATACTGAAAATGCCAGGATCAATACAGACAATCATCCCATACTGGAATTTTCAGCTCCAAAAGGTTTATATTCCCAGACTGTAGATGATAATCTGGAAGCCATTGTTCAGAGAATGAACCGGGTTTTTCCTTTGCTTTATAACATAAATAATCCAGAGGAGGTAAAAGAAAAGCTCGAGTCATATTTCCAGACTAAAAAGGAAATTATTAAAGAACAAATAAAAAATTTAAGTAATTTTCAGAAAACATATTCATTGTATAAAACTGCTTGGGAGTATTAAAGATGAAAATCTACATTATGACCGACATGGAGGGCGTATCGGGTGTTATTAATTCCAGCGATTACGCATCACCAGGAAGCCTCTATTATGAAACAGCCCGGGAGCTTACAACAATGGAGATAAATGCAGCCATCGAGGGTTTGCTTGAGGTAGGGGCATCGGAAATGCTGGTGGTGGATGGACATGGTCCCGGGGCCATAAACCCTCAGCTTCTTCATCCTGAGGCCAGGCTTTTGACCGGAAGGCCCATGGGTTATCCCTTTGGATGTAACGAATCCTTTGATGCAGCCATTATGATAGGTCAACACGCCAAATCCAATACCGATGGAGGACATCTCTGCCATACTGGTTCTTTTGCCATCGAAAATCTGATTATCAATGATGTTTCTGTGGGTGAAGCGGGATGCAATATGCTTTTTACGGCATATTTCGGCGTTCCGACAATTATGTTAAGTGGCGACAGGGCAGCTTGTGATGAAGTACAGTTACTGGTTTCTAATATGGAAGTCGCACCAGTCAAGGAAGGAGTAAAGCGAGGTTCTGCCACAGGTTTGACAGGAGAGCAAAATAAAGTTTTCAACGGTGCCGCCGTATTCCTGTCACCGGAAAAAGCCCGTAAGCTTATAAAGGAAAAAGCCATATTGGCTGTAGAGCACATGGGCGAAATAAAACCTTTCTGGCTGGAACCGCCCTATGAACTTGTAAGTGTTTTGAGACCACAGGAACCCGGAGGAAACACAAAAACTGCCAGGGTAACTGGAAATGATATGCTGAAATTGCTACAAAAACCCAGGATACACGAATAATGCTTAACTGGAAGGCAAAAAAAAGTCTGATTTTCTCCATATCAATGATAGGCTTCACTGCCACATCAAGCCAGATAGTAGTAATCCGGGAATTTATGGTGGTATTTTATGGAAATGAGTTATGTCTTGGGCTTATTTTGGCCAACTGGCTTTTGTGGGGTGCTGTAGGTAGCTGGATTTTAGGACGCATATCTGACAGAATTAAGTGGAGAATTGGTATATTGGTTGGATGCCAGATATTCATGGCCTTTCTTTTACCTGCTATAATATACACAGCTAGAATTTCAAGGTTAATTCTCAAGGTTCAGCCCGGCGAGGTTATTGGCATCCTGCCCATATCCATATTTACCTTTGTCATTCTGTCTCCCTTATGCGCCATACTGGGATTTTTATTTGCTCTTGCTGCCCGGATTTATCCCACAGTAAAGGACGCAAAGCGTATAGGGCATATCTACATACTGGAAGCTGTAGGCGCGTCAGTTGGCGGTTTGCTAACCAGCGTGATAATGATAAGGTACCTCAATTCTTTTTATATCGTTATGATAATCAGCGCGTTAAATCTGGCTGCGGTTTTATCTCTGGAAACTTTTGTGGGAAAACCGAAGTCGGTAAAGTTTTTCTTTAAAGCCATAATTGCCTGCCTTCTGCTGATTAATATTTATCTGGTAATACCTTCACATACAGAAAACCAACCAAAAGGTATAAATCACTTTAAAGCTGACAGCCTTCACATGAGTTCCCTAATACGTCAATGGGGCATGCTGGGGTTAAAGGAATCCAGGAATTCTATATACAGCAATTTGACGGTTGTGGGAAGGGAGTCCAACCGGAGTTTTTATTCCAATGGTCTAAATATGTTTACAGTTCCCGATCCTGCCTCAGCGGAACAGGTGGCTCATTTCCCCATGTTAGAACATCCAGAACCCCGAAAGGTGCTTTTAATAGGCGGTGGTGTTGGCGGCAGTCTGGATGAAATTCTCAAGCATCCGGTAAAGCAGATTGATTATCTTGAAATAGACCCGGTGGTAATAGAACTGGCCAGAAAATGGCTTGATGAGAAATACCTGAAACCCCTGGAAAATTCCAGAGTCAGGGTAAAAAACATGGATGGCAGGCGATTTGTAAAAAATACAAAGGATAAATATGACGTTATCATACTGGATTTACCCGAACCTTTTACCGCCCAGTTAAACCGGTTTTACACATTGGAGTTTTTCCAGGAGATAAAACACATTCTGAATACTGGTGGTGTATTCTCTCTTGGCTTGGTATCCTCAGCAAATTATATAAGCGACGAACATCAAAAGTTTCTCAACTGTATATATAAAACTATGGAGATTGTCTTTGAGGATATTATCATCATACCTGCCGATGATCGGGTGTTTTTTATCGCCAATACAAAAAAGGATGTTCTTACCTATGATCGTCAGGTATTGAATGAAAGGCTCAGGAACAGAAAAGTTGAAAGCCTTTATGTAAGCGAATACCAGATGCCAGTATGGCTTGATCCCTTTCGAGTGGAAGGATTTTCTCAGAGGATTCAGGAACCTCAGGATACGAGTATAAACCGTGATTTCAGACCTGTTTCTTATTACTATGATATGATCCTGTGGTCAAGTCACTTCGCTTCCGAATCAAAGCTGGAGGCGGGGTTCAAATTACTATTTGAATTCATATCAGGGCTGAATTTCTGGTGGTTTCTTCTGCCGGTTGTCGTTATTGGGATAATAATTTTTAGTATAGGGAACTTTAAAAGAAATGTTAGAAATAACTATATCATTATTGCTGTTGCCGTCACAGGATTTGCCGAGATTACCTTTGAGGTTGTGGTTTCCCTGGCCTTCCAGATAATATATGGCTATATGTATTATAAACTCGGAATGATACTTACGGCTTTTATGATGGGCCTTATATTGGGAAGTATAGTTATAACTCGTATAATGGATAAGATAGAAAATGACCTTAAGGTTTTCACTCTGACACAGGTTGCTGTTTGTATATATCCCCTGATACTTCTGGCAAATTTCTGGTTTTTCAGAAATGGAAGTTTTCATTTTCTAGGTGCTAATATAGTATTTCCTATACTACCGGTTATAGCCGGATTTATAGGAGGATTCCAATTCCCCCTGGCCACAAAAATATACCTGAAATATAAAACAAGAGCAGGACAGGTTGCTGGCTTGACTTACGGGATGGACTTGTTAGGCTCATGCGTAGGGGCTTTTCTGGTAAGCGCGTTTCTTGTTCCACTTATTGGAATCACCGGCACTTGCTTTGTAATAGTAATATTAAGCTTTATAGTCTTGATTTTGATTTTGCAAAATTTTATAGGTATTGACATCGGCATATAAAATATATATAATCGTGAATATCTATCCTTTTTGTCATTATAATTGTTGGCTCTTCCGGGTTCAGTGTGATAATAATTTGAAATTCTCTCAGCTTGTCATTCCTGCTTCAAGCTTTTTGAAAAATCTTGAGTTTGCTTATATTCTTAAGCAATCCTAATCCAGAAGAACAAGACTTTTCAGGGGGAAAAATAAATAAAGTAATATAATATATATTCATGGGCACGCTGCGTGCCCATGTTTTCTATTTGATCCTCACTCTGGCGTATTTAAGCTCTTTAGGTTTACTTCCCGGCCCAAATATGTCAATTACATCCGAAGGTACTGATCCACCTCTCTGGATAGCTGTAAAAAAGCTTCCGAAGGGATGCTGAAACCCTATGGATACAGGCTTTTCAGACTTTTCAGGAAACAACTTAAGTAGTCTGTTTTCTGAAACCTGAATCCCATCCTCATCTTTACCACTGCAATAATACATTATCCAGAGATTACCATTGGCGTCAATATGGAATCTGGAATATCCAGGCATCAGTTCTGATGCGCCTTCGCCACCTTTAAATAATGTATCCCGATTTATGATTTTTCCTTCCTGCAATACAGCATATTCCAATGAAACCTGCATTGGAACTTCCGGAAAAAATCGCTCCCGCATTAATTCGGATTGGACACTTCGCTTAAGATATAATATATGGGCTTTGCCATCTTTATCAATCCACATGTCCAGGTTGCTTATATGACCTGCTGTTTCGTCCAGATTTTCTATCTCCACTGGTTCGGAAAAATCCCTTTTGGTAACATCCGGGTTCCAAGTATAAAAAAGTCTTCGGAAGACATAATCCCAGTCTCTGCCTGTCTTTTCGTGTTTATACTTACGCCATTCTTCCTTTGGCTCCACAATATCTCCGATAGCCATTACATGTCCTGCTTTATCTTTCAGGCATACCTGGGGATAACAAGATCTTATAGGAAATTTTATCCTGCCGTTACCTGTCCATTCGCCTTTGGAGTTGCGAAAACTCCATAATTGTTCGCCGGTTTGGGCGTGGATATTTAGCAGCAGAATTTCGCCTTGTTCACCGTCGGCGGCTATGCCTCTATAGGAGTGATCTGTAAATACATATTCACCTTCCCAGGCTGGAACGCTGGGTAACCCGGAATTTCTCGGTGACTTTGCTGAGAACTCCAGAAGATGCGGATCACAATTGCCGTATTTTGTTCCTTTGGGCTGAGTTGATGGATTGACAGAAAGAAATATCCTTCCATCCCTGAATCCTACCAGGGGGCATGGTTCTCTTTGATTGAAATCGTCGTTGACTGCCATCAACACCCAATCCTCATTACCATGCTTTCGGAATATTCGCCATCGGGTGTTGCACAACAACGGAACATCCTCGCCGGTTTCCATTGCACTTACGAAAACATCGTCTTTCCAGCGGAATATTAACGGTGATCCGTAGCACCAGAAAGGCCCCGCACCGTTTCCCGGCGGTTCGCATGTTGCAACGATTTCCTCAACCTCTACATGAGCTTCAACCTGAGAGAAGGCCATAATTATAAATACACAGGGTATTTCTATCATGATTCACCTCTTTTGTGGAAGCGGAAAGAAAAAAGACCGGATATATAATATCCGGTCTTTTTTCATGTTAACTATTTTTTCTTTTCTTCTTCCTGCTTGATTTTCCACCGCTCTTTCATTTTCTTCATTTCATCATTTACTTCCAGAGCGGCAGGAGGAGTTTTAGCTGATTCGTCCATAACCCATTTACCGTCTTCGTCTTTCATTACCGGTTTGCGCTGTTCTACGGGAACAATTCCGAAGGGCTTATGGGGTTCGGTCTGGTACCAGTAAGCAACTGATGCCATCTCGTTTCGGAGGTGATTTCCATGACCATGTTCTATGGTTACCTTAATTTCCTTCTGGAATCTAACAGGATTTTCCAGATGATGGACATAAGAAGTCTGATAACCACCAGTATTGGCTTCGTGGATGGATGAACCATTATGCCTGAAAGCGTTGTCCTGCATACCCCAGGCCTGGTTCAGGTAGTCCTCAGAACCTGTACCATGCAGATCAGGAGGCCATTTATATCCGTCAACCCAGATCATGTCATCACCTTCGCCCCACCACGTTCCCTGGAAATTGGTTACCGACAGGTTACAGCCGATATAGTGACCTTTACCTTCGGCTTCCAGGATCAGGTAATTGTTTGTCCAGGCCAGCTTTTCGGTGTTGACTATATTAGATTCGGGAGTATTAACTATAATCTCATGTCCCCAACCATTGAAGGGGTTTTCCCTGCGAAACTGGGTGTGAAAATACAGAGCATCATCGAGTGGTTCATCATAAAGCTCATAATCAATATAAAAATACTGACCATGCGGTTCTTCACCCTCGTTGGTAAGTTCGATCCGGGCGGATTTGTTAAAGGGCATCTGGACATAGCTATTAAGAGCACAACCGGAATTAAACTTGTTATTGGCCCTGGTTGATGCGCTGAAGAGTATGGAGTCATAGGAATTCACTATCTCGTGACCAAGACCAAAGAAATCGCCAAGAGGACAAAGAACACTGGGATTTTCTTCATCATCCCAGAACATCTTAATAACAACATTACGATAACCGCGACCTTGAGTCATCCAGATGTGGTTTATGCAACCGGGACCCTTTATGTCGGCCAGGACTTTGGTTTCCCCGGGCTTGATTCCCCAGGCATCACCGTTTCTTCCGCTTACATCCCAGGATGAAGCGCGGAGAGATTTTGCCTTTTTAAATCGTGTCAGGGATGAAAGTAAACCTTGAGTATACATGCTTATCTCCTTTTATACTGCAATTGAGATAATTGATCAATTTACAAATAAAGATTTTTCAGAACTAATTTATAATAACAAATAGGTAATGAATAATCAAGAATAATAAAAGTGGCTCTATGATAAAGCTAAAAAAACTTCTTTATGCTGTCATTCCTGCTTTCGCAGGAATGACAAGCTGAGGGATAACCACACCAAACCCGGAAGAGCCACATTTATAAACTTGAATAACAATTTTACATTTGTTATTCTATATGAGAGATAAATCTAAAATCCTTTTGTGTTTATACCTTTTTTAGCGATTATTATTAATAGTGGAGGATTATAAGTGAATTATCCGGTTAAATCAATCTCGTTTCTTAATATGCTAATTATTGCATTATCTATACTTATCGGATGTGGGGGAAACGGTGATGATGATTCCGATATATTAACGCCAGCAGAGTTGATCCCGGATGATGATGACATCAGGGGATGGAAAAGAGTCGGCCCTTTGGAAAAAGCCAATGATTTAGAAAGCCTTTATGATATTATTAACGGGGAAACTGATATATTTATAGATAATGGTTTTGTCTCTGGGGCATTTCAGATATACGGCAATTATACCGGTGATACATTTAATTTCGCCCAGGTAAAGATAAGGATTTATGATCAGGGTTCTGTGGAAAATGTTGCCAAAGTGTATGACAGGGTATCTACAGGTATTGGTATTCCCTGGAACGGTGCAGGGATTGAATCACGAATTGACGATAGCGATATTGATAGTTACATGGCAGAATTCTGGCAGAGAAATTACTTCGTTCAGGTATTCATAGATAATAAAACTGATGATGCCCTGAACGTAATAAAACTTTTTGCAGTACATATATCCAGAGAAATAGGATAAGGTATATCAGCTTATTTCAGGAATTTAAAATTTTACCATCGGAATCAACGATAAAAATTTCCCCTAAATTTGCTCCCCGAATTTCCTTTTCGATCTGTTTTCTATCTCCCACAATTATTATCAATAAAGCATCAGGATGCAAATATTTCCTTGCCGCATTTGTTACTGCATCGGTATCAACAGATGTAACTCTTTCCACATAGTTATACCAATCTTCTTCAGGAATATCCAGTAACACCATACCATTCAGCATCCCCGCCGTTCCTGAATATGTTTGGAATCTCTGAGGATATTTCCTGATCATGTTACCCTTGCTATTGCTTAATTCATCTTCTGTTATTGGACGTGGCCCTGCAATATCCCGCATTTCTTTTATAATTTCAATAATGGATTCTCTTGTTGCCTGGGTATGTACCTGAGCATAGCACATAAAGCTACCAAGGCCTTTTGATGCGGTAAAGGCCGAACCTGCACCATAGGTGTATCCTTTATCTTCCCGAAGGTTCATATTGATCCGGCTGGTAAACTGACCACCCAAAACTGTATTCATAACCATGCATGATATATATTCAGGATTTTTTCTGGTAAAGCCCAGATTGCCCATAACGATAGCACTCTGAGTTGCTCCCGGTTTATCTACAATATAAATTTTTGTGGAATTGAATTTTTCCGGTTCGGATATATCTCTCCTTATATCCTGATCTGGTTTCCAGTTTTCGAATGTTTCCTCCAGGTTTTTTGCCGCTTCATCAATTGTAATATCACCCACTATAACAGCCGCTGAATTATTAGGGACATAGTTTATGTTATAATAATCAAGAAGAGATTTACGGCTAATTGCCTTTATAGTTTCCACAGTACCCGAACCGTTATAGGGTTGTAGTCCATAGGGGTGTTCCGGTCCATAAAGAAATTTAAAAAACAGCTTGTAAGCCACCAGCAAAGGCTGTTTCGACTCCTGTTGAATCAGGTTGAGGTATATCTTTCGCTGGCGTTCAAGCTCATCTTCAGGGAATACTGAATTACAAATGAGGTCAGCTATAAGTTCCAGACCGGGATTCAGGTGTTTTTTTAATATATTCAGAGATACATATGAGCCGTCGAAAAAATAAGATTCTGTATCCAATTCCGCACCCAGGTTTTTTGTTTCATCGGCAATTTGCAGAGCATCTCGGGATTTTGTACCTTCATCAATCAGTTCAGCCGTCAAAACTGATGCACCTAATTGATCCGGTGGATCAGATGCTTTTCCGCTTTTAATAACAATATTAGCTTGCACTAAGGGTATTTTGTGATTTTCTATCAGCAGGATTTCCAGCCCATTGGAAGTCTTTGCGTGCTGAATTTTCGGGGGTATAAAAGATGTATCAGGAGTTATAGCAGGTGTTTTTGTTCTGTTGAGTTTAAATGTTTTGGCTGTAAGTTCTCCCTGGGGGATTACATGAAGAATGACGCATTTATCAGGATTCAGCCATTTTCTGGTGTATTGTCTCATATCTTCCACTGTAGGTTTTGTATAGCGATCAATATCCCATTGGATTTTATCCGGATCACCAAGAATCACATTATATTCATTAAGCTTATCTGCTCTGCCATCGAAACCGCCTATTTGTTCCAATCCCCTTACAAAGCCTGCTTCCCAGTTGGTTTTTGCCTGCTCTAATTCCTCTGGTGTGATATCTTCTTCCAGTATTTCTTTCATCTGGGAGTTTAATTCATCCTCAATCTCATCCAGGGAATGGCCTTCCATAGCGATTACATCAATGGTAAAACGACTGCCTAACTCGCTGGATCTCTGGTAAACATTGACGTCCTGGGCTATTTGCAGGTCATAGACTAAATGTTTATACAGGCGGGAGGTTTTTCCAGCACAGAATATGTCTGACAGCAGGTCAAATTCTGCATCACCATCACCATACCATGATGGTGTATGCCACGCGTAGAATAATCTGGAAAGTTCAACGTTATCCTGTAAAACTGACCTCTTATTTCCATTTATTTCTGGTATCCATTGGGACATGCGCTGTATAGGCGGGCCGGGCAGGATACTGCCGAAATATTTTTCTACAAGTTCTTTCACCTTATCTGGATCAAAATCACCGGCTATGCACAGGGAAGCGTTATTGGGTGTATAGTATGTCTTAAAAAATTCTGAAACATCGCCAAGAGAGGCAACAGACAGGTCCTCCATACTTCCTATAATAGGCCAGGAATACGGATGATCGTATGGATACATCATGGATGCTATAGTTTCACTGACTTTACCGTAGGGTTGATTGTCGTAGCTTTGCCGCCTTTCATTTTTTACCACGTCTATCTGGTTGTCCAGCCTTTCCTGGGTCATGGCCGGGAGCAGGAATCCCATGCGGTCTGATTCCAACCACAGGGCCAGTTCCAGGTAGTTTTTGGGAATGTTTTCCCAGTAGTTGGTACGGTCCTGAGTTGTAGAGCCATTAACCGAACCACCAATTTTTTCCAACGGTTCAAAATAATTGAAATTGTGGTTCTGCGATCCCTGGAACATCATATGCTCAAAGAGATGAGCAAAACCGGTCTTTCCCCGCTTTTCGTTCTTTGATCCCACATGGTACCATATATTTACACCCACTATAGGAATGGAATGATCCTCATGTAGTATTACATCTAACCCATTGGATAGGGTATATTTTTCAAAGCTAATGGTCTGAGTCAATATGTCTTTATTTTTCATCTAAATTTTTATCTCCCGGTTTAATTAATCAGATAAAGCTTGAAGAAAGCTTTCCACGTCATTTTTATATTTGGTTCTTAGCTTCAAAGCCTTATTAATCAATATCATCAATCTCTCAGTATCTATTTCATTTCTCTGAATGATCTTGTCATAAATATCATCAATGTTTTTTATATAGTTTTCCATATCTATACTGAGTAACCTTAGTCTTTCTTTTTCCATAACACACCTTGTTTCAGGATTTTGTCTCTAAATCCCTCGGTAGCTCTTTCCATCTGGCATAAATCCACATCTCTAAGCATCTCTCTTGATATTACGGATATGAGTCTGAAAAAATATTTATTCTCCAATCCACAGATGGCAATATCAATATCAGAATCTTCTCGGAATTTACCCGGTTTGACAAGAGAACCAAAAATATAGGCTTGAGAGAACCCATACTCATTGCTTAGTTTTTCCAACAGCTTTTCAAGCTGAGAAAAAGTTTCTAAACGTATCAACTCATTTTTCTTTTTTCTCTGCTTATGTATTTTATCAATCAAATCATAAGGCATTGTAAATATCTTTTCTGTACTTCTGTGGTTTTATTCTAACCAACAATCTCCAGTAATCTCTCAGGCCAATTTGTATATATGGCATCAACACCTATTTCGATTAGTCGCTTCATATCATTAGGATCGTCCACCGTCCAAGCCCATACAGGCAAGGCCCTGAGATGGGCTTGCTTTATCAGTTCTGGTGTAACATGACCATGATGCATATTCAAAGCCGATAGCTTACCTCTGGAAGTCCTTATAATATATTCCTTTATAAATTCTGATTTGTCTTCATGTTCTGCCAGCTCATCCAGTTCCCTGTCCATATTCATAAGCACAGTAAGCCTGTCATCTGCTTCCCATACTTTCTTTGCCTGGAATTCACAGCATCCACACATTACCACCTCATCCACCATATCAGCTTTTTGTATTTCCCTGACTATAACGGGTATTATGGATTCATCCTTTATATCAACCGAAAAGCGGATTTTACCTTTTGCGTAGGCCAGGGCTTCGGCAAATGTGGGTATACTTTCTCCTGCATACTTTTTATCTTTCCATGAACCGGCATCGAGTTTTTTTAATTCCGAAAGGGTAAAAGATGATACTGGTCCTTCGCCATCAGTGGTTTCATCCAATGTAGAATTATGCACCATAACCGGCACACCATCTCTGGATGACCTGACATCTATTTCGGCCATGTCCGCACCAAGCTCTATAGCCTGTTGTATAGCCTCAATCGTATTAGCCGGAGCAGGCCCGGAATTTCCCCTGTGGGCTATAACAATGAGTTTTCGATTTATATTCATTTTTCTCCTTATGTGCTTATGGCTGTATTGATTCTACATTTTAATTCTGTTTTCACTTTACTACATTTGGATGCAATATCTTTTTCACCCTGTCATCCAACAGCATCATCTCGCCATGATCATAACCCGGCGTTTCCTGATACCAGTAAAATGTGGTAGCATAGTCAACCCAGAGCCTGTTTTCGGATTTCAGTTGGGTGATCCTGTTCTGGAAATTTTCGTTGTTTACCCATTCGTTAGACCAGTCAATGCGCCAATCAAGACTTTTCGTGAATCGTATAGGATTTTGTGACCGAAAGCGATATATACTCAGCATAGATGGATTTTCAGGATGCACAAAATTCATGCCGTTATGCAGACCCATAAAAGTCTTCTGGAAACCCCAGCTAAAGCCGAAGGAATCTTCTGTACCCAGGTAATCTGCTCTCGGTTCTTCATCTCCATCAATTCGGACTTCATTATTTCCTTCCATGACAAAGTGAAATCCCCGAAAGAAAGGTTCATCAGTGCAGACACTCCAGGCCCTTCCCAGGAGATGTCCACAGCCGTCAACATGGAAAAAGTGCTGGTCAGTTTTACCATCAAGTTGGAAGTCAAAGCGTTTCCATGCAGCATGGAAATATCCTAATTCATCATTCCACTCAGGAAGTTTTTCAAATTCCACAAAGCTGTAGTTGGACATATTATATTCTGTATCGTTTTTAATTACAACCTTTGCGGAAGTTTCAAAGGGCATGGGGATAAAACAGTTGTATGATTCCGGTGCTTTTTCCACAAAGGGCGTTGTAAAATGCTGTGCTTTTCCGCAGCAACCGTCGCCAAAAAAATCACCGATAGGAACTCTGACAGATGGGGTTTCCATGTCATTATAATATATCTCAAGGATTACACCCCTGGTTACCATTGCTTTACGATCTTCATCATATAGATTTTCGTCCCGGATAAAGTGTTGGGTAGAATGGATATTGGTTATAACAGCAGGGCCTTTTATTTCGGCTATAGTTATGCTTCTGCCTGCATCCAGGGTTTCCAGTTCCGGGTATGCGTCGTAAGCCCATCCTCCGTTGCAGGCTCCAAAGGTTCGGTCTTTTCTGATCCTTGCTATATTTTCGTTGTTTTCAATCATATTTTTCCCTTTCGGTGCTTCTTGGCATTGCGATGATCTCGCGTATTTCCAGATCAAAGAAGTTATTCATGTGTGCGGGTTTTATAACAGCGGCTGCATCTGCGCCTTTTCCGCTGCCTCCTACGGCTATAATTTCCGTATCGGTAGGTATTAAACCTGCATCCGCCGCCATGATGGAAATTTCCACTGTAACCTTTATACCCTGACCCATTCGCCGCAGTGTATGGGCTATTATCTCAACGTGACTTATCCCGCCAAATTTATTGCTGATGGAACGCCCAATGCCGCTCAGAATATGGGATGCCATAAGAACTCTGACGCCTTTATCCGCAAGCTCCTTACGTCTTTTTGGTGTAATAAAAACTTTGTCATCACCGGAAAAACCGACATGCTCTGTAACTGAAACCAGATTTATGTCTTCATCTTTAAGAGCTTCCCAGAATTTCAATCCCGTATCGCCGGTATTGGAAGCCACCACCACATGTTTTATGTCCAGTTCCTTACAGCGTTTTTTAACAGATTTGATAACAGAATCTGTATTCTGGAAGCCGGGATTATCGAAGTAGGTTATCTCTTTAACAATCATGCTTTTTCTCCAATGTCATTTAACTATAGAATTTTCAGTAAGTAGTTACGATAACTTTCAGCGAATCCACTTCAGGATCAATGGCTGTCTTTATGGCATCCTCGAGTTTATCAAATGTAAATTCATGGGTGATCAGATCTGTCAAAACAACCTGTTTTTTAGCCAGAATATCCAGGGCCAGGGGAAATCTGTTTTTATATACCCTTGATCCGTAAACATCCAACTCTTTTATGACTATATGTATAGGTGGAATCTGCACCATAGGGGATTTATAGAAACCAAGGATCGTAACCCTGGCCCTATAAGCTGTAACCTCAAAACACTGAGCTAAAGCCGATTCTACGCCAGAAGCCTCTACCACCAGGTTTGCTCCCTTGCCGCCAGTTATCTCCATTACACGTTTTTCAACATCTTCTTTACTGGAATTTATGATATGGTCTGCGCCCATATTCCTTGCACGTTCCAATTTACCATCGTCTATATCTACGGATATTATTTGCCTGGCGTTATGGCATTTGACGGCTTTAAGGACGCAGATGCCTATAGTTCCCGCTCCAAAGATTACTACCTTATCCTCAATGGTTAATCTCCCCCTGAGAGATGCCTCTAATCCCACTGAGAAAGGCTCTAAAGTTATACCTTCCTTAAGAGTCGCATTATCAGGCAATTTAAAGACTTTATGGGCTTTTACCTTTAATTTTTCCTGACATGCACCGTCCACATGAACGCCCATGACTTTTAACGTTTCACAGACATTGTAATCGCCAGTTATACATGGCTTGCACCTGCCGCATGAGATCAACGGCTCCACTACTACCGGATCACCGGGTTTAACATGTTTGACACCCTGACCGACTGCATCCACAACACCGGAAAATTCATGGCCGATAATCCTGGGATAGCTGATTAACTCCAGTTTACCCTGATAGCTTAACATATCACTGCCGCAGATACCCACAACTTTTATGGCAATAATCACATCATCCGGCTCTGCGATTTGCGGTTCATCCCTGTCAACTTCTTCCAGTTTATACGGTTCTTTTAATACATAAGCTTTCAATTACCGACTCCTTGAGAAAAAACATTTAATTTATTTGTTCCTTTCGGGTTTAGTGTGGTTTTGATAGAATATTTCTCAGGTCTTTTAACTATCTGGCTCTTCCGGGTTCAGTGTGTTAAAGATAAGAAACTTCTATATGCTGTTATTCCTGCTTCAAGCTTTTTTAAAAGCTTGAAGCAGGAATGACAAGCTGAGAGAATTTTCATATTATTACCCCATTAAACCTGGAAGAACAAAGGGGATTTTTTATTCCGCCTTTAATATCCTGACATTGGTGGAGAGATAATATTCTTTGCCATCGGCCTTATAAACGGCCTCGCCAAATATGGCAGCATAACCTTCCTCAGGTGTTTCGAGGGTATAACTATAGATAGAACCTTTCGGCTCTATTTCGGTTCTCTGCCATTTAACCTCTCTGAAATCCCTGGTGTCTGATTTTGATGTCCATACGGAAATACTTTCAGGCATTATGTCCGATTCTATATACAGTTCTAATCCGGATGGATTTTCATCATAGTTCCATTTGAGATCTGGGAATTTTATCTTCCCATCCACTTTCTTGAAAAATGCAATCCAGCCACCCACTATTCTGTCAATATCATCAACTCCATGACCTTTGTTGGGAACATAGAGTATATAGCTTTCGCCCTTAAGATCGTCGTAATATAAATTAAGGGCATCCAGGGGCCAGTATCTGTCATTTGTTCCGATAACAATCACCTTTGGCATTGTAACTCGATCCAGATAAGTATACGGGTCCACAAGCCGGGAGAGTTCCTGCAACTCTGGATTTGTTTTAAGACGTTGAGGTATATCAAGCTTTGTATAATCTCTTATCTGCTCGCTGTACTTGCCCCAGGCCTCCAGTTGATGTTTCATCTGACTTATAAGATCCAGATTATCATAAACCGCTGGCAGTATTCCCTTTACCCTTTTATCAACGGCGGCTGTTAGCCATGTTGTCCATCCCCTTTTGGAACCACCGGCTAAAACGAAACCGTCTATTCCGATTTCATATTCTTTCCGGAACAAAAGCTGCATTGTATCCATAGCCCTTACTGCTGTTTTTGTCATGGGGAATAACAGGGGCCAGTCCATATCTCCTGTTTCCATAGCTTTAATAAACGTATAAGCGATCAGAGCATCTTCATTCTTACCACCAAACAAAGGCTGAAAGGGTACATCATGCAGCACTGCAACCGGAGCTTTAATAGCCGAAGCGATGGTTCCGGCAATGAACAGTTCCTGCCTACCGCTGCCGCTTCCGGTTATATATATGGATGCTTTGGATGGATTGCTGATTTCTTTGGGTTTGACAATCCTGAGGCGATGCTTCCATTCTATATCCTGCCATGTCTGGGATACCATTTCAACCTCTATCTTTTCAGCACCGTTGGGTAAAGCCTGCTTTTCGGTTATTTTCCAGCTAAAAGAGTCATCTTTTTTGGAAACATAATCCATC
Source organism: Candidatus Poribacteria bacterium (assembly GCA_014730235.1). Classification (GTDB taxonomy): domain Bacteria; phylum Poribacteria; class DTPJ01; order DTPJ01; family WJIO01; genus WJIO01. Next base: position 2,438 of record WJIO01000173.1, on the reverse strand, counting down.
AAATCTGCCTGGACTGAAAATTGACAGATTAAAAGGGTAAGTATTATAAAAAACATTTTTTTCATTTGTGTCCTCCATATTAAGTATTTTTAACAAACCATGCCAGAAGTTCCTCAGCTTCTTTCTGGCTTTGTGTTCTTGTGGAATAATAGGTTTTTTCGGGTATAAGCTCTTTGTGCATATATTTAATCTGGTCGGGACTGCCGTGAACCTGGACAGCTTTACCGCCGGCCTGCACTTTTTTGAATAGATCAAGATAGTCAATATGTCCACCATGTCCTGTTCCCGGTACATAAGACATGGTATGAAGTCCTTTACTGGCCAGGAGATCTTCAGTATGCACCAATGCGCCGGGGCCGTCCCAGTGATATACCACATGTTTAACAATTTCCGCTTCTTCTTCCAGGGCTGGAAGCACCCACCTTCTGAACATCTCCGGGCTGATCATACAGCTAAAATCACACTGGAGAGTAGCCGCTCCTTCCATGGAATACATGCCATGACAGTAACCAAATTCATCCATCCTGCCTGCTTCGCTGATATCCTTCCATAATTTGGGAAAAATTGCCCGGGCATATTCCATAGCCCTGTCAATCATCTCGGGTTGATCGATTAAATCCAGGCATAATTGCTGAGGCCCTCTGATGGCGGCGATCAAATCCATATTTGTATGAAGGTCAAGGGAAACCAGAAGCATTTTCCCTGCCATTTTATCAGCCGCCCGACGATAGAATTCCAGCATCCTCTGCCACAGGGGATGATCTTCCTGTATTTCTATGGGAAAGGCGTCCTCCCAGTTTTCAACATAGGGAACAGACCAGTTGGTATTGCCTGAATACTCGCTCCATTTCAGTTCAGCGCCGGTAAATACGGATATTTCATCAGGGCCAAAGCTTAGCCAGAAGGCCGGAACAGATTCACCACCGTAATATGTAGCATTGGCGGATATTAACGCCCGGTCTATAATATCATCCATATCACCATGAACGCGCTCATAATAATCGCTTCCTCTGGCCCCTTTACGGCCTTCTATGGGGGCAGTAACACAAACTACAGGTCTATCTATTATTTCACCTTCATAAAAGGCCTCCCATCTTCTGGCTGTTTCCTCTATATTCGGTTTAAATTCCAGGGGTGCTGGTTTAGGTTTATTGTTATTCATTTAGCTCCTTTCCCAAAAATGCAAAAGATTTTGATGGATTAGTTCTAAAAACAACATAATTTATTCAAACTACAAAATTAACAAGATTTTGTCAAGCATAATTTCTGCATTCAAAGCATAAATTTTACATCCCTGTGTTATTGCGAAGAACGGAGTAACAAATAAAGTTTTTAGTCTGTATCAGAAGTTTTGGCTCATCCAGTTTGAATGTGGGGGTGTAAAAAACATTGTCCAATTAAGAAAAAACATCCTCCATTTGTCATGCTTGGTTCTGCATTCTTATGAAATTAGGCACGCGCCAGCGTGCCCATTTATTAATGCATAAGCATTTGTTTTAAAAGTGTGGAAACTGAACGTCAAACGGAATAGGATAAATTGGCATGATTAAAGAGAATTTCGTCCAGATCATCTTCCGTGATGCCAAATTTGGAGAGAAGTTCACGATGATACGAAAAACCCCCAAGTTCGTATAGCCTGTGGGTATCTGTACCCACTGATAACTTAACACCTTCTTCTATGCAGGGGCGCACAAATAATCCTGCCATATCCAACTGGTTGTGGCTGTTAAGCTCAATTGCTGTTCCTTTTTCTTTTGCTTTTTTTACGATCATGGGGACGACTTCGGAGGGTATATTTACATTCCTGGCCCTGAATAAACGGGTAGGATGAGCCAGGATGTCAATACCATTTTCCAGCAGTGCCATTGTGGTATCCATGAACTGAACCAGGAAAGTTTTGCTGTCAAAAGAATCATCCAGACATGGCAGCCAATGCACACCGCCCATGAGTATATCAACCCGATCCCGGTATCGCCAATCAAATATTAACTCACCGTTAAGGTCGGCATCGGTCTCTGTGCCCGTCAAGACATTTTGATCTTTGTATAATTCCAGCATATCAAGATAATTTACGAAGTTATCTCTTTCTGTTCCGATGGCATCCAGAAATATGCTGTAATTCCTTAGATGTTCATGACTGAATATAATTTTTCTTTCAAAATAAAGATGGGATGTATGATCTGTAATGGCGAAACCCCTGAGGCCTTTTTCTTTGGCAGCAGAAAGAAGGTTATCAACAGTAAGTTCGCCTTCATGGCAGTATGAAAGTTTGGTATGCACATGGTAATCATATTCAAAATTCATATATAACTCCCATTATAAAACTACATATAAAAGGCGTAAAAGAATAAATCAATTCTTTTACGCCTTTTGACTATAGATATATTAGCTTTCTCATGCTGTAAATATATCTCCGTAGTATAGTCTTCATATATTAT
>WJIO01000172.1 GCA_014730235.1 Candidatus Poribacteria bacterium | reverse complement strand
GGATAAACACGGCCGCACCCCTCTAGTTGTTGGTACAAAAGACGAAAGTATCGCAGTAGCCTCCGAAAGCTGCGCTTTTGCTAATATGGGTTACACGGATATAAGATTTCTTCAGCCCGGTGAAATCGATTTGATATCCGGATCAAGGTGTGTAAAATTATGTGAAGGAAATCCGGATAATCTCCAGATATGCTCTTTTTTATGGATTTATACCAGCTTTCCTGCTTCACATGTAGAAGGTATACAGGTTGAATTAGTTCGGGAACGTTGCGGAAAAGCTTTGGCTATGCGTGACGACATTCAGGCAGATTACGCTGCCGGTGTTCCAGATTCAGGAACCGGGCATGGTTTGGGATACGCTGTGGAAAAAGGCATCCCCTATCGAAGACCTCTTGTAAAATACACACCCTCTTACGGAAGAAGCTATACACCGATGTCACAGCAGGAAAGAGATTACGTTGCAAGGATGAAGCTTTTACCTAATGAAGATGTCATTCGGGAACAAAGAATAGTACTTTGTGAAGATTCCATTGTAAGGGGAACACAGCTTAAAAACGAAACAGTTAGAAAATTATGGCAGGCCAAAGCAAAGGAAATTCACGTCAGACCAGCCTGTCCACCCCTTATGTTCCCATGTATCTACCTATCCTCCACCAGAAACATTGATGAGCTTGCAGCTCGTCGGGCCATAAGAGATATTGAGGATTGTGATTTAGAAGATATTGAGGCATATATAGATGCTGATTCTAAAGAATATGCGAAAATGTTAGAATGGATCAGGCAAGACCTTGATGTTAGCACTTTGAGGTATCAGTTGCTGGATGATATGATAGAAGCAATAGGTTTGCCGGAAGATAAGCTCTGTCTTTACTGCTGGCGGGGATATTAAATAATAAACACTGAGAATTCTAAAAAATCTCTAAAACCAATGTTTATAAGAATTCAGCATGAAGAAACAGATGAAAATGCTCAAAGAATATAATTCTATGTCATTCCTGCTTCAAGCTTTTTGAAAAAGCTTGAGCAAAAAGGAATAAGAGTTTCGCAGGAATGACAGCCTGATAGCATTTTCATTTGCTAGTGTCTCTTTAAGCACTGCAACATATGGTTTTAGTTAATTTTAGAAATATCAGTAAATAGAATTCTACTAACATTTTCCTTGACCATTAAAAACAGTAGGTATAAAATACCCATGTTTTATTTTTTTAAACATATAAACGAGGAGGAAATAACAAATGAAAATTGGAATTACACAGATAATCATATCCAGTATGACTCTGGAAGAATCTCTTGATCTATGTAAAGAAGCTGGTTACGAGTGTATAGAGCTTTCTTTCCGTGAAGGCGGCACCCTCGATATTAATATGAGCGATTCGGATATTAAAGAGGTTGGCAAAAAATGTGCCGACGCCGGGGTTAAGATCAGCAGCCTTATCGGCGGATACAGCAACGGCGGTAATATGCTGAGTCTGAATCCAGAGGACAGAAAGACTCGCAGTAAATCTGTAATAAGGATTCTGGAAATAGCCAGTGTTCTGGGAGTAGACGGTATGTTGCTGCATCCAGGTCAGCTAACATCCCAGGGAACTTACCAGGAAGCATGGGATGGATTTCTGGATGAATTAAAGGAACTGGCTCCAATAGCTGAATCCAACAAATGCGCTATATGCGTTGAAAATGTGTGGAATAAATTTCTCCTGAATCCAAAAGAAATGCGGGAATTTGTTGATGCTGCCGGTAGCGAATATATAGCCACATATCTGGACACCGCCAATATGATGGCTTATGGTTATCCAGAACAATGGATCAGAGAATTGGGAAGCAGGATCAAGAAGGTTCATTTCAAGGACTTCAACCGGCGTGAACATAGTTTTGTCAATTTATTAGACGGTGATACAGATTGGCCCCTCCTGATGGAAGAATTCAGGAAGATCGGTTATGATACTTATGCAGTACATGAGGTTGGAGGAGACAGGGCTAAACTAATTGACATTGCTGAAAGAATGAGAAAAATTGTGGCTATGTAAATTATTGTAAGTTTATACAAACGGGCGCGCAAATGCGCGCCTGTTTACTAAAGCTTATAATGTCATTTGCCTACAACATAGTTTCTTAATTTTATAAAATAATCGTTAAAGGGATCATAACGAGAAAAACCCATCATATAGCAAATAAACCATAACAAAAATGACCAACTATGGGCAGGTGAAATTATGTGCAAAAAACTTGTAAGATGATCCCTGCCTGATTCGTTCCATCTAAATCTCTCAAAAGGTGAGATTGGAGACGGGTTACATACAGAAAAATCAGAAAGATCCATACGTTTTAAAAGTTTATGTAAACTTGTATTATTATAATCCGATAATTTATCGCATACCTCTGAAGGCAAATCCATTCCAGGATATTTCATTACAAATAAAAAAGAAGAATAAAATACATGCTTCCTAGATATACACGCCATTTCTTCCAGAAACTTACTCCAATCATTCTTACTAAGTTCCGATGCGACTATACTTATATCCACCAACTGCCTGAAACGTGCAGAATGTTTCCATATATGTCGGTTGGTGTGTAAAAGCAAATGTATAAGAAGCGCCCAGGGGTCCAGGATCATCCCGGAAGAATTGCCAATTTTTCCGGGATGGCAGTTATTCCACATTAAATCGGAAAGTCTGTAATCCACACCTAAAAAGTTTTCCCTTATATCAAAATGAATCTCCAGTTGTCGAGGATTTTCCGGATGTTCTCCCTCAAGAACCAGCTTTCTGGAAGCCTTTGCTATTACATAAACCCGGTGTCTCCAGGATTCATTCAATACCTTATAACCCATTTTAGACAGTAAATTATGTATACATTCCATATCCACCGGTTTTACAAGCAAATCGATGTCTGCCATTGGTCTTAACCCCGGGTCTTTATAATATAATACATTCAACAGGCTGCCTTTAAGGGGTATAACATCAATTCTATTCTCGTTAAACGCGTCAAGAATAGTATATAATTCATCCATCATTACGGATATTCGCTGACTGTTTAAATAATACTGACCGGATAAATATTGGCAGAAATGCCGGGGAAATTCATTAAAAGAGGCCTTATCCCTGAGATGAAAATAAAGCATTGGGCCTATTCCCTGGGCCCATATAGCCCATCTGGCAACCCGCCAGTGCTCATTTTTCCAGGTCTTTGTTGGCGTAATAATCTTTTCCGGAGCTTTTTCAAGCAACCATTTTATGGTAATTTCGCTTATGGTTTTGAGGTCTGGTGGAGTTCTGGGTATTGGTATTGTTAAATCTGGCATGTTCCTGGTTTATAGGAAATAAAGAGGGTGGATAAAGATCCACCCTCGGATGTTTATTAATTCTGTTCAGGGAATGGTGCGCGGATGTCATAGCGACCGGGTTTAAGGACAGGCAATGAGCCATCTTCAACCATAAGATCCAAGGGGTTTTCCCTGGTCTCAAGGGGAAGCATAACAACATTTTTGATACGAAGGGATTCGTATATGGCCATCATCAACTCCATAGCGATACTTGCCCGACGGCCATTGTTTCGGTGGGTTTCAATTTTTCCGTCCAGCCAGTCAATAAACTCCTGATACTGGTTTGTTTCAGGTTTGCGCGGTTTTATAATTTGCCATTCGGTTTCCTTGTTGTTTAAAACCATAACTCCACCATCTGCACCGCTGCGTCTTAGTATACCATCACTTCCATATACTACATCACCTCTTAGGCCCGGTTCCGGCAGATCGCTTTCATATACACCACGAATTCCACCCTCAAAGCAAATCAAACCCATACACAGGTCTTCAGTCCGAACACGCCTTTCCCATCGATCTGTCTCACGAGAAGTTTGACCGATAACCCATAGGGGTTCAGGATCACCCAGGATATAACACATCTCATCCAATTCATGAGTGCCTCTGTTTAACAGGCCATGACCATCCCGTCTCAGCATGGCCTGAGGCTTTCCAATAACACCCTCCTGGATAAGTCTACGGGCTTCGGTATTCAGAGAGTTAAATCGTCTTTGATGCCCGATGGCCAGCTTTATACCTTTCTTTTCGCAGGCTTCGATCATGTCCAGGGATTCACCATACGAAGCCGCCATAGGTTTTTCGCCGAAGATACCCACAACATCAGTATTTTCAGCAGCGTCTACGGTAATCTCTGCCCTTACGCTCTGCCAGGTACATATATCAACTATGTCCAGGTCTTCTTTTTCAAACATTTCTTTTCTGTCCGTATACACACCTGGAACAGAGTGGCTTTCAGCCAGCTTCTTTACGGCTTCCAGTTTAATATCCATAGCCGCAACGACCTCTGTTCTGGGATGGGACTGAAAGGCCTTCGCATGGGAATTACCCATTCCACCACAACCGATTATGCCAACCCGGTAAATTTTTTCTGCCATTGAAAACTCCTTTCAATATTTACTTAATGAAATCCATGCTCTGTTCTGGAAATAACATGATCCTGAAGCGCCGGATCAAGTTCTACAAAGACAGCGGAGAATCCCCAGACTCTGACTACAAGTGTTCTGTATTCAGGATCATTTGGATTATCTCGTGCCTTTAGCAAAGTGTCTCTATCTATTATATTCATCTGGAGTGTTGCTGTACAGGGCATTGTCAGGAAAGAATCTATCAACCTTACCAATTTGTCGAAACCCTCCTGATCGCAGACTGCTGAACTGTGTAAGGCCATGTCCAGAACAGAACCATGGGACGCTTTTTTCAGGTCTATTTTGCTGATGGATTTCAAAACTGCCGTAGGACCGCTTCTGTCCATCCCTACGGAAGGTGAAAAGCTGCTGGCTGTCAGGTCACCCTTACGACGACCATCAGGCGTAGCTGGCAGGTCTTTCTTTCTCTGCATACCAAAACACATGAAGCCAGCCGCCCATTTACCGCCGGGACCGGGTGAATTTTGACCCCTTTTATGCACTTCATCGCAGAAATATTCCGAAACATCCTTTGCTATTTCATCCACATAATCGTCGTCATTTCCATATTTAGGTGAGCGATGAATAATCATTTGACGCAGGGCTTCAAAATCACTGTAGTCAGATTTCATAGCATCTCTTAATTCATCCCATGTAAGGGTTTTATCTTCATATATCAGCTTTTTTATGGCGGCTAAACCATCAGATGAATTACCTACCTGGGCCAGGATAGAACCCCATATACTGTAACGTATGCCTTTTGGTGAAGCTTTTTCCAGACAATCTTCTATACTTGCTGCAAAATATGGAAAAGTCACAGCCGCATCTTTGCCGTGGCCTTTGGGCATAAATGCTATAAGACGTTTTTTGAAATCATCCAGGACTTCATCAAAAGTTTCGTATTTATGATTTTCAGAATTATAAACTATATCCCTCAAGGGCATTAGAGAATCATAAACACCAAAACCTATAGTTCCCCGACCGCCCATTATCAGTTCTGAACATCCATCGTTGCAGTAATCTCGTAAATCCTCAACGGGTATTCCAAGGTTTGACATGGCAGGTATAACCACATCATCATTGAATATGGACATAATATTAACACCCTTGGCCAATACCCTACAGCACTCCACAAGTAATTTTTCCGGTGAACCAGAAAAAAAGCGGATATTTATTTTCGGCTCAGGAAGCATAATTTTTGCCGAAGCTTCCAGGCACATATAAGTCAACTCATTGCATGCGTCTTTACCATCCCGGGTTTGACCGGCAAGGGATATGTTACGCAGGGAGTCATTATTACCCGCGTAATGATTCAGCTTGATCCAGAAACATTCCAGAAGTTCCTGAGCTTCTTCCCTGGTTATTTTGCCTTCATCAATATCTTTTTTATAGAATGGGTACATCCATTGATCAAAGCGACCTATACATCCCCGACCGCCAAAAACCCTGGTGAACTGAACCAGTTGCAGAGCGGCATAAAAAGACTTAGGTTTACCTGTAGCCAATTCATGACAAACTTCTGATATTTTCTCAAGCTCTTTCTTACGCACAGGATTTGCTTCATTTTCAGCCAAATCTCTGGCATACTGAGAAAATTTCTCCACATATTTACATGCAGCATCATAGGATATTTCCACAGAAAGCAAAAAATCCCGCTTACCGGGATCTGTCTCTGTTTCAAGCTTTTTTCTGGCATAATCCCTCATGCCGGGAAGTCCCATTTTCAGTATAGTCTCATGTCCCGGAGGATAATGGCTGTTATAATAACCCAGATCAATGCTGTTTCTATCCTCAGGAAGGGCCATGGCACATCCCACAATAAGCTCATCATCGAGAACAAGAGGATCACTAGCTTCCAATAATATGGCAAAATCCTTTGCATGTCCAACCAGGGATTTTTCACCTGAACCTTCCACCTTTTTTCTGGCCAGGCCTTTATTATGATTTTTAGTCCAATACATTTCCCGGAGTTTATAACTCCTGCCGTTTGGATCTATATCCAACTTTATTTCCGTATAATTTTCTAACTCTTTTAATTTTGTTGCCATATATAACCTCGCTTTATAAGCGATAAAAACTGCTGTTAGTAAAATTTATATAAAACCAAATTTACTATTGACCTATTTGCTAAAAATTAATTCACCAATATTATCATTAGTTGTTAAGTCTGTCAAGTATTTAAATTTTAAAAACTAAAATTCTGCGGTTCTTCCGGGTTTAGTGTGGTAAATATAAGGAACTTCCTTATGCTGTCATTCCTGCGAAAGCAGGAATCCAGTAGATCTACATAAAGATTGAATTCCTGCTTTCGCAGGAATGACAAGCTGAGAGAATTTTCAAATTATTACCATACTCAAACCGGAAGAGCCAAAGTTTTCACTGACATAAATTCTATGCTTGGATGCTTGGTGATTATATTGATCTATATATTAGAATATGTTAATATCCTTACATAATCATATATTACATTTATTACATTGAAATTTTCATCAAAGGAGCTTTACCAAATGAAATTATATACTTCCAGAAATTTTCTATTAATTTTAATTATAATACTTGCAAGCGTATTAGCAGTCTTCCAGGTTAAGGCAGATATGATTATTCCCAACGGTGGATTTGAATCAGGAAACGGTGAGGAAATACCAGAATGGAATTGGTGGACAAGAGAAAAAGATACAGGTTCCGCCATCTTAATCAATAAATCTTACCATAATGGTAAACAATCTGCATTAATAACCCATAATGGAGACCGGGACTTTGCTTTCAGCAATTCCAAACGTCTTCCCGTTGAATTTGGCCAAAAATTAACGGCTACAGCATGGGTAAAGAGCAGCTATGCTGAAGAAATACGCCTTGCAGCAGTTGCCATGAAAGGTGATAAAAATGTAAGGTGGGATATCGGATCTGATGGTGTGTGGGGAACGAAAGACTGGACAAAATTAACAGCGCTTATAAAAGTTCCCCGGAATGTTGATGAAATATACCTGAGGTTTGTAGGGAAGGGCAAAGTAAAAGCCTGGGTGGATGATATAAATCTGGAAAAGGGCTGGATTAATTATAAACTTGCGTCAAAGCCAAAAGTCACAGGATATGCCAGAGAGCGTGTTGAGGAAAAAATGGATAGAGGACTGATAGCTGTTCCCCTTAAAGATAACAAGGTGTATCTTAGCTGGAGACTATTGAAAGATGATCCAGAAAATACAGGTTTTGATGTTTACCGGTCAGTATCCGATAGTAAACCGGAAAAAATCAATGATAACCCTATAACCAAGACATGCGACTTTATAGACCATAACCCTATACATGATACAGAAAATCGCTATTTTATAAGCACAGAAAAAGACAAAATATCAAAAACTGCCAAAGTTATGCCATCATCTGAAGGAAAAAATTACATATCAATCCCCCTTCAGGGTGATTATACATTCCAGAAAGTTGGTATAGCAGATCTAAACGGTGATGGAAAATATGACTATGTTATCAAACAACCCAATGCCAACGTAGATCCCTATGTAAAATATTGGAAACCAAGTCCAAGCACCTACAAGGTGGAAGCATATCTATCAAATGGCACATTCCTATGGCGAAAAGATCTGGGATGGGGAATAGAACAGGGGATATGGTACTCCCCTATGATAGTCCATGATCTGGACGGCGATGGAAAGGCCGAAGTCTGCCTGAAAACCGGGCCTGAGGAAGATCCCAGAGATGAAGAGGGTAAGGTTACAAGCGGGCCTGAGTATTTATCCATACTGAATGGAATAACAGGGGAAGAATTAGCAAAAGCAGATTGGCCTTCCAGAGATGGTTTTTTAAGTTACAATTATTCATCCAGAAATCAAATATGCGTGGCCTATCTGGATGGTAAAACCCCATGTCTAATTATAGAGCGAGGTACTTATATAAATATGTATGCCGTTGCATATGAATTCCATAACGGCAAATTACGGGAACTCTGGAAATGGAGCAGTCAGGAAGGTGGTGGCCTTTATCGGGGCCAGGGAGCCCATTCCATGCACGCGGTGGACGTGGATAACGACGACCGGGATGAAGTATTCCTGGGATCAAGTGTGCTGGACGACAACGGTGTTGGCCTTTGGTCATCAGGTATGGGTCATCCTGATCACCATTACATAGGTGATATTGATCCATCTCACCCGGGTCTGGAAGTATACTACGGAATGGAAAGGGCCCAGGTATCCGATGGTTGCTGGCTGGCCGATGCAGCTACCGGTGAAAGATTATGGGGTTTGGACGAATCTACTAAACATGTTCATGCTTCAGGGATGTGCTCTGACATTGACGCAAATTACCAGGGTATGGAGTGTTATTCTGGAGAAAGAGATTTTCCGGAACAAAAATGGTTATGGACTTCTCGGGGTGAACTTATTGCAAAAACTGATTTAGGTGGATTAAGCCCCCGAACAGCTTACTGGGATGCTGACTTACAGAGGGAGTTAATCCGGGGAAACCGCATCTATTCATACAAAGGTGAAACCCACCAAGCTGGTATAAAAGGAAGGTTAATATCGGTGGCCGATATTTTAGGAGACTGGCGGGAGGAATTAATTATGTCCTTATCCGGTGAAATGAGAATATATACAACAAATATACCTGCTTCAGACCGAAGGATTTGCCTTATGCAAGATCCATTATATCGTTTGGATGTTGCTATACAGGCTATGGGTTACACACAGATGCCTATGACCAGTAAATGTTTTTCTGTTGATAAGGATAAATAAATCCAGAAGCATCAGCACAAATACTGGATTCCTGCTTCCGCAGGAATGAAAAGCTGAGAAAATTTTCAAATTATTACCATACTCAAACCGGAAGAGCCAAAGTTTTCACGGACATAAATTTTATGCTTGCGGACAAAATTTTACATTGATTCTTGTGTATATTTGTGTTAGTATGATTGTTGGATAGTGTTTACAAATTTCATTAATGTCAGATTTCTGATACTGATCGTCAACTTTTGATCTAAACAGTAAAAATCTACATTAAAATATTAATCCCACTAAAACTTTGAAAGCATCCTATAATTAATAGAATAACAATTTCTTACAAACCCAACCATCTGGCATATTATTTGCGACATAATTATTAGTATAAAAACCAAACACAAAACTTAATCCAATCCTGTATTTTTTTAATCCATAAATAGACTGCTTGTCTATGATGATCTAATTACGGCAGATATTTGCTAAAATTATTATGAAGAGAGGTAAAAAATGAGAAGCACAAAGACTTTTATTGCAATGCTACTTGTGCTGGGCATATGTGTTTTTGCACAGGCAGCTACAATACGCGTACCGTCAAATTATACTACAATACAGGCTGCTATTAATGCGGCACGAAATGGTGATTTGATTATTGTAGCTGATGGTATTTACAAAGGTGAAAACAACAAAAATCTGGATTTCAATGGCAAAGTCATAACAGTAGAATCAGAAAACGGCCCGGAATCCACAATCATTGACTGTGAAAATAATGGAAGGGCATTTTATTTTCACTCAGGGGAAAATAACGAATCTGTAGTAAAAGGTTTTACCATAATGAACGGTTCACCAGGTGGTAACCCTATACAAATTGCAGTCAATTCCCAGACCGGTGAAAAAATTATTGACATTAATGCCCAGAGGGATTTTTACCGTGTAGGTAACGATAACGATCCGGCAGCAGAACCAGGAGAGATAATAGGCTTGAGCGTATCTCTTCAAAATAAGCTTACCAGTTCTATGGATTCAGTAACTGCAACACTGAAAACTGATGATCCAAGAGTGGTGGGTCTGGTTCGTCAAACAGGCACTCAAAACCTCTGGAACACTGTTGACTTATCAACCAACGGATTAACCACAAGCTACGGCTTACTATTTGGAAACACAACGAGAAAAGGAACATTCCAATACATAGGAATAGACCACGACTTTGAACCTTTGGCAGATCAGGTTCACTTTGTATTGGATGTCAAATCTGGTAACAATTTTGTTTGTCGGGATGAATTCTATATTACCATAGGTGCTGATATTATCGTCACTGAATTTGATGTAGATGAAGACCTGGTGCCAGGAGCTGAAACACCAGAAGATATTGATGTCCGTCTGAGAAACATGACAAGCAGAAACTTCGATGATATGAATGTAAAAATTGATTGGAGCACCTCAGACCTGGACATTGATGTGGATGAAGAAGAATTTGATGTATTGCAATCAGGAACAACCAAAAGCGTTAATTTTGAGGGAACATTAGACGAAGATTTCAAGGGATTTATTGACTTTGAGATCACCATAGAATCTGAAAGGGAATTGATAAACATACAAACTTTCAGACGTCATCTGGGCATGCGTTCCCAGTTTGTAGCTTACTGGATAGAAGACGACGACAATGACGATAACGATAAAGAAAATGATCTGCTGGATCCCGGTGACGAAGCAAGAATCCAGATCATGAGATGGAACCCAACCAGCATGGAAGTAGAAGACGTGGAGACCCTTCTGGAATCCGATGACGAGGCCATTATAGATATAAAAAACGCAGATGGAGATTACGACGACTTACCCCCTCATGTATTTGCGGCAGCAGATGATGATTATGAACTGATTATAGCTACAGAGGAAGAAGCTGAATTCGATGAACTCACAGGCAGGGAAGTAGAATTCACCTTAGTAGTTGACGAAGATAACGAGGATATGGGAGAAGAGACCTTCATTATAAGAATTGGCGGAAGCATCCGGTATCTGCCGCCGGAAGATATTGATGAATTCTTTGATGCCATAAGTGATTCACCGAATATAAGCCCTATGAATAACGGCAATGGCCGTCCAGAACCTGGAGAAACCATAGGTATTGAGGTAACACTGAAAAACACATACACAGAGGATATAGATGAAGTAGAAGCAGAACTTGATTCCTCTGATGATGTTGATATTGACATAGATACCATTAATTATGGTGAAATTGATGATGATGATATAAGGAGAGAGGAATTCCTGGTATATATCGAAGAAGATTTTGAGGGAAGTATTATAAACTTCACCCTGGATTTTCAGGGAGAAATTGACGGTAACCGAGAAAATCTGGGGAACGACAGTTTCGCAATTCCAGTATGGAATACACCGGAATTTGAAGGAAATGACTTTGAAGTTCTACCGGGAACCAGAACTCCTATAACAAACCCAACAGCAGATGGACTAGCCTCAGCAGGTTATGGTGGTGGTATCTGCTGTATTAATAATTCTTCACCGACCATTGACGGCAATATAATTAAGAATAACTCAGCCAATACCAGCGGTGGTGGTATTTACTGCGGTAACAACTCAAACCCACTGATAATCAATAACGTAATGTTCGATAACTCAGCGGTTACAGATGGTGGAGCGATAGGCTGTGGAGACAATTCAACACCTCAGGTAATTAGCAATACAATTACTGATAACACAGCCGCAAACGGTGGTGGAATCGGATGTCGCAGCACATCACATCCCACAGTATTAAACACTATCCTGTGGTCAAATATGCCAACAGAGATATTCACTGACTCAAGCTCCAGTATCACCGTAAGCTATTCGGATATCCAGGATGGTTGGCCCGGAACAAATAACATAAATTCCAACCCCAGGTTTTTAAATACCGCAAATGATAATTACAAACTGGCAAACAACAGTCCAGCTATAGCAACAGGAAGCATGGCTCTTAATGTACCAGAAACTGATATTGCCGGCAATCCACGACCAAATCCATCAGGTACAGACCCGGACATGGGAGCTTATGAAAATTCACTGCCTCAGGTAACAATAACGGTAACCAACGTAACACCATCCGTATTAACCCGTGGAGCAGAGAATAAAAACTTGACTATAGCAGGTAGCAACTTTGCCAACGGAGCAACAGTTTCGTTCAGTGGACAGGGAATAGATATTAACAGCACAAGCTTTGTTAATTCCACCCAGTTGACTGTAAACGTTGACGTGGCAGATAATGCGGCTGTAGGATCAAGAAACATAATAGTAACCAACCCTGATGGTCAAAAATATACTGCTACGGATATGTTTAGAATAGAATCAACTGATGCTGTGGTAGTAAGTATAGATACAAGAACTCTGGTAGGACAAGGTGAATCATTTACAGCGGATATAAAGATAGCTGATGTAACAGGTCTGGCGGGATTCCAGATGACTATAGTCTTCGATCCTGATAACCTGAAGGTAAACTCGGTTGAAGAAGGAAGCTTCCTTTCTGATTCAAATACTGGCGATGATACATTCTGGTTAGATCCACAGATCAATAACACTCTGGGCGAGGTAAGCCGCATTTCATCAGCCCGTATTGATGGTGGTACAGCAAGTGGATCAGGAGTGCTTATCAAAGTAACCTTTGAGGGCAAAAGCGAGGGAGATGTCCAGATTAGAATTGAAGACCTGAAGCTGTCAAATCCCAATGGGATTGAGATTCCTTCAGTCACAACCCCTGTAACAATACAGATTACTGCTGCACCACCCTGGGACGTAAACAGGGACGGAATTGTTGATATATTTGACTTTGTTATCATAGGTCAATTCTTCGGTCAACCAATAACCGGATCTCCAAATCCAAATCCCGACGTAAACAGGGACAGCGTAGTTGATATATTCGACTTTGTATTGGTAGGTCAGCATTTTGGTGAAACTTACACAAACGCTGCACCAAACAGGGATATATGGAGCGCAACACCTGAACAACTGCCTATGTTGACAAAAATTCACGATATAGTCAGCCTGTCATCAGATCCAAAATTCCAGGAAACAAAAGCTGTGCTGGAAAGACTTATTTCAGGCGTTCAGGTCAACAAAACGGCAGTATTCCAGAATTATCCAAACCCCTTCAATCCGGAAACGTGGATTCCCTTCCAGTTGTCCGAAGGTACGGAAGTTAATATAATAATATATAACTCAGCAGGCCAGTTGGTTAGAACATTAGACCTGGGCTTCAGAAGTCCGGGATACTACAACACCAAAACCAATTCGGCTTACTGGGATGGTCTTAATGAAAGTGGAGAGCAGGTATCCAGCGGAATATACTTCTATACAATCCGCGCAGGCGAATTCACAGCAACACGCAAAATGTTGATGGTGAAATAAATTACTGCTTTCCGATGTTAGATATATAAAAGAGGCGCGGTATAATACCGCGCCTCTTTTGCGTCATATAAAGGACTTATTGCCAAATATATCCTTTTCAATGTATAATAAATATATCATAACTACCTTCAACACACAAAAGCCAGGATAAATTACAATGACAAATATGGATATAACTCAGGAAACTCCATACCAATCCCAGAACATAGAATACCAATATAAAAATATTAAATCTATTCTGCAATCCATAAAAAGAAGAATCGATTTATTAAGATATACCACAGGCATATTACTATGGTTAGCATGTATGTCAGCACTGGTAATCTTATGGGTACCCATAGGAGGTATTTTTCGTCTTCCTGTCTGGATTCATATCCCATTGACGGCATTATGGATTATTTCTGCCCTCTATACAGTATATTTATTTGTTTTTAAGGAATTTTCAAAACATATAACAATACAGCAAATTGCCCTTAAGATTGAAAAGCTTTATCCAAAAATTCAGGATCGCATAATTGGGGCACTTCAACTATGGTCTGAGCTTTCAGAAAACAGATACGGTTATTCAAGGGAATTTATAACCAGTGTAATATCAGAAGCCAGCAAATCAATAAAAAACGTTGATAAAACCTATCTATATACCAATGAAAATAGAAAATTCAAGCATTCATTATTTATATTCTTCTGTGCAATAATACCATTGGCGTTAATTGCCTGGGTATTCCCATCAACTCTGTCAAGTTCACTGGATTCAATAGTTAATCCTATGGATAGAGTCAACCCGGAAGCAGTATTGGAAATAACAAGCGTAGAACCGGGAAATTATGTAATACCCCTAGGTGAAAGTGTAGGAATTAAAGCAGTCGTAAAAGGTTCTACACCAGAAAAAGTTATATTACACCATAACACAGGTCAATCCAAATGGGATGAAATGACTCTTACACCAGTCGAAGATGAAAATAACCATTACAAGATAGATATACACAATATTAAAGAAAATATAAAATACTATGTTTCAGCCAACAACGCAAAATCCCCAAAATATGAAATAACTGTCATGCAAAGACCACTTATATCTTCGCTACAATTGGAATTGAATTATCCCAAATATACAGAATTATCACCGGAAATATTGGAGAATAATTCAGGTAATATCGTTGCCCCCATGGGAACAGAAGTTACCATAGAAATTTCAGCCAGCAAAGATATCGCATCGGCTTTTGTTGTATTTGATTCAGATACCCAAACCAGACTAGGAAAGACCGAAGATAAAAAATCCACCGGAAGTTTTATAATACAGGAAAGCGGAAAATATCATATATCTATAACAGACACTGATGGTTATACCAACGCTGATCCCATTAAATATTCAATAAATGTAGTGGCAGACCAACCGCCTCGAGTTTCTATCCTGATTCCCGGAACTGATATAGAACTGGGTTCAGATTTATCCTTACCCCTTCAAATTGAAGCCAGAGATGATTATGGAGTAGCGCGTCTTGAGCTTTATTATCAATTCATGGGAGATGATAAAGAAAACTCTATATCTCTAGACAAATTTGAACCACCTCAAACAAATATAATTTTTGACTATATTTGGGATATGTCATCCCTTGAACTTTTCCCGGAAGATGTGATTTCTTATTATGTAGAAGCCTCTGATGCAGATAATATATCCGGCCCCAATAAGGGTAGATCATCCATATTTACTATCCGTCTACCATCGGTATACGAAGCTTATAAGGAACTGGAAGAAGATCAGCAGATAGAACAATCTGAAATGGAAGATATAAGGGAACAGCAGGATAATGTAAAAGAAATGGTAGACGAGATCATTGATGATCTCAAAAAAGAACAGGATATGGACTGGACAAAACAAAAAGAGCTGGAAAAAGCTGCCGAACTCCAGAAACAGATAGAAGAGAGGGCCAAAAATCTTGCTGAAAAATTAAAAGAAACATCAGAAAAGATGGAAGATAATCCTTTGATCAGCCCGGAGACTTTGGAAAAACTTCAAGAATTAAGACAACTTATGGATGAAGTAGCCACAGAAGAAATGAAGCAGATCATGCGTAAGCTTTCAGAAGCACTTAATAATATCAATTCGTCTCAACAAAAACAAGACCTGATGTCGGCCAGCTTTAAACAGGAGGAATTTATGGAAAAGCTGGACCGCATGATCGATCTATTTAAAAATATGCAGGTACAACAAAAGCTGGAAGCTGCTGCAAATCAAATGGAAGAACTGTTACGCCAGCAAACTGAAAACCTGGAACAGACAGAGGAACTGGCAAAAAGCTCTAAGGAAGACCCGGGCAGAGCAGAAAAAAGCAAGAACCTGGCGGAAAGGGAAGAAAGAATAAAGAAACAGACCGAAGCAGTTATGTCAGACCTGGATAATGTTTCTGAAGAAATGAAAGAAAATATGCCGGAAATTGCTGACTTTATCAAGGAATCCTCAAATCAGGCGAAACAGCAAGATATACCCAATGATATGCAGTGCGCCATATCTGAACTAAATAGCAAAAATCCGTTAGCTTCAGCACAATGCCAGCGAAACGCCGTTTCCAAGATGTCTAAGCTTTCAAATAACCTGCAAAGTGCTCTCCAGGCGATGAAAAGTCAGGATGTCAGCGAAATAATGGACGCTCTAAGCAATGCCATCCGAAACAGCCTTTATCTATCACACAAACACGAAGATATAATAAAATCCATAGGAAATATTCAGGGCAAACAAGAAAATATGCTGGAAAGCGAAAAACAAATTATGGATTCCCTGGCAGTTGACGAATTAACACTATCAGAAGGAGCGATAAAAGTTGCAGAAAAGCTCAGGGAAGCCAGTCACAAATCAACATCAGTTCCTCAGGAACTTGTATGGAGCATGGAACGCGTAGCTGATGGATTTAGACGTTCTGCATCAGCAATGGAAGACAAGATACCATCACTAGCTGAACCAATCCAGAGAAATACCCTATCAACTCTTAATCGTGCTATTGAAAGTATGATAGAAAGCATTAATCAAATTAATTCTCAGTCAACTCCTATGATGGGAATGGAAGAATACATGGAACAGTTACGTCAGTTAGCACAACAGCAGTCACAGTTAAATGAATCCACCCAACAAGCAGACAGCATGCAACGCAGACAGGGAAGAACCCCATCAGTTGAAGATATGCTGCAAAAACTTGCTCAGGAACAATCTTTGATAAGAGAAGCGACGGAAAGACTGGCGTCAAAAATGGATAAGCTTAAAGAAACCCTGGGCAGTCTTCAGGAAGTATCCCGGGAAATGGAAGAAGTAAAAGAAGAATTGGAAAATGGTTATGTAAGCACAAACACAATGGAAAAACAAAGACGAATTTTAACCAGACTACTGGATTACGAAAAATCAATGAAACGTCAGGATTTCAGTAAAAAACGTGAAGCCCAATCCGGTAAAGAATATACGGTAAAACAACCAAATCCAGTCTTGGGCAAAGACGCAACAGGTATCAAGAAAGAGTTGGATGATATGCAATCACCATCGGCACAGGAACGCTGGCCGGAACAATACAGGGAATTGATAAGGATGTATTATAAGGCCCTTTCAGGCAAAATACGTCCTACAGGAAAATAGGATTTGAAAATGATTAACTCACCAGAAATAAAAAAATTGTATAAATACTTTTTAATTGTAATAATCATTTTAACAGCGATAAATTTTTCATCTGGTTCAGAAATTGACGACATCAAAGCCGCTGAAAAATTGCAGTCCGAAGGCAAAAATCATGAAGCTATTGAAGCTTATAGAAAGATACTTGAAAAATATCCAGATTCCAGTCGAAAAAATCATATATTAATAAAAATAGCCCGTTGTTACATCAGACTAGGGGATGACGATTTCGCGTTAAAAACCTATATGCAGGTAATAACAGAAGCTCCGGATAGCATCGATGGAGCACAAGCAACATCCCTCATGATTAACCTTTATTCCCAGAGATACCAGTATAATGAAGTAGTAATTATGGCCAAGCATTTGGCTCAACAATACCCCAAAACCCAGGCAGCCGCAATGGCCACTTACCGGGCAGCCGGATACCTGTATTCCCAGGGTAAGTATGAAGAAACCATTAAGGAATATGAAGAATTCCTCAAAGATTATCCAGAATCTACAATGTATAGAACGGCCTTTAACAGGTTGATCTCTCTTTATATAAGGCAAAGCAAATTTGATAAGGCAGAGAAACTATTGTTGGATGTTTTATCCAGAAATGAATCAGATACTTACCTCCTTCGTCAACTGGGTCAGGTCTATCAGAAACAGGGGGATTATGACCAGGCACTAAATATATATAAAAGTATACTTAAAAACAACCCTGATGATGTAGATGTATATGAAAGTCTGGGGGAATTATACGCAGAACAAGGTAAAAAGCAAAAAGCTCTTGAAGAATGGTCAAAGATAACAAAAACAGCACCAGGTCAATACTCCAGACATCAGATGCTGGCTTATATATTAAAAACTCATGGATTTTACGAACAGGCAGCCGTTGAATATCGCAAAGCAATACAACTACAACCTCTGGTATACTACCTTTATACCCAGCTAGCGGATTTATATGTAGTAAAGAGAGATTTTAATTCAGCCATCAGCGTCTATGTTGATGCTCTGGAAAAATTCTCAAAAAACAGCTATAACCAAAAAAGGATTATCGAGCCATTTTTTGAATTATGTAAACTTGAGAATTTATGGCATGAAGCAAGCGTTGAATTACAAAAAAAGCTAAAAACGTCGCCAGATAAAGCCACAATTCAAATGATTATAGCGGACATAAGTTTCCATAGCGGTAACCTCGATGATTCACTCCAGCAATTTTTAGTTTATACAAAATCAAATCCCGGTAAGACAGACATTATATTTGAACGGGCTAAATTGCTGGAACGTAGCGATAAACTTGATTATGCAGCAAAATTTTATAAAGCAATTCTGGATAATTTTCCCAGCAGCAAAGACAAACCCTATGCCATGTTAAACATGGGAAAAATAAAAGCGGAAACAGGTAAATCAAAAGAAGCTATATCAATCCTGGACAATCTATTGGATAATTACAAAACCAAAAGAATAGGAACTGAGGATTATCAAATTTTTGTCTCCGCAAATATATTGATGGGAAATATCTACTTTAAATATGAAAATAATGTCGAAACAGCGTTAAAATACTACAAAGAAGTAAAAAAATTCATAGATAATGAACCCAGTAAAAAAGCTATTTTTCGTCATGAAGTTCCGGAAATATATATGAAAATAGCCAGTTGTAATCGAATACTTGGAGAATACATACAATCAAAAGAAGTATTAGATGAACTGGAAAGAAAATACCCATCCAGGTCTGTCAATGCACAAATAGCAAAATTAAGAGGGGATAATAGCTTTACCCAGGGAAATTTTGAAGATGCCCTTAATTATTATTCAGAAGCTGTTAAATGGTTGAAAAATGAGGATTGGGTAAATGACAGCCTGGAAAGAATTATAATGATTAAAGACTATCAAAATAAGCAGATAGAACCTGCATTGAAAATATACGCACAAATAGAAAAACTAAAGAAGCAGGGGAAATTTACTGAAGCAGAAGTAATATGCCTTTCCACATTAGAAATATATCCAGAAGCAGATCAGTTATATATGGAAATGGGAGAGTTAAAACGATTGCAAAATAAATACGATGAAAGCATTAAATTCTATCAAAAGCTTATAGACTCAGAGAGTAAATTTGCTCCTGAAGCTCTATTTCAAATAGCACTTCTATACCAGGAAAATATTGGTAATCAAGACCAGGCCATGACAAACTATTCCAAATTGATAGAGAAATACCCGGATAGTGTGCTTGTAAGTGAAGCCAGAAAGCAAATGGCAAATCTAGCCATGTAAATTAAAATTTAATCAAAATTGGGGGAATAATTATCCATGAAGAAGTATATTTTAATATTTGTCTTATCACTTATACTGGTAACTACAAATATAGTAAAAGCACAGAACTTGTTGATACCTATGGACAACAAACAAAACGACCATCTAAGAGCTTATGGTTTAGTTTACTGGAGCCTTCAATCACCCCGCCAATACAAGGCAGAATGGTTGCTTAACTATAGAAGTGGATCATTTTTAATTGAAGATCATAATGATGTGCGTCAAAAAGCCAATATCATGGGGGTTTCTTTCGAAACCTTATCAGCATCAGATCTAAATACAATTTATCAAATTATTGATAATAGTAATATGGAATCAGTAAGTCTGGAAAAAGCCCCTAAAATAGCTATTTATACACCCCCTGATAGAGAACCCTGGGACGATGCTGTTACCCTGGCTTTAACCTATGCCGATATTCCATACGATACCCTCTGGGATAAAGAAGTATTGGCAGGGAAGCTAACCTTATATGATTGGCTGCATTGTCATCATGAAGATTTTACAGGCCAATATGGAAAATTCTATGGAGCATACAGGAACGCGCTTTGGTATCAAAAACAGGTAATGCGCTTTAAAAAATCGGCTCAGGAATCGGGATATTCTACAGTGAAAGAGCACAAACTAGCTGTAGCTAAAAGCATTAAAGATTACGCATTACAGGGAGGATTTTTCTTCATGATGTGCACTCCGGATACCCTTGATATTGCATTATCGGCTGAAGGAATCGATATAATATCCCCGGAGATCGATGGCACACCTATTGATCCGGATTGTCAATCCAAATTGGATTTTTCCAGAACTCTGGCTTTTGAAAATTTCATACTGGAAACCCGGCCAGATGTTTATGAATTTTCAAATATTGATAATCCCAAACCAAACCTTAATCCAATGGACGGATTAG
This sequence comes from Candidatus Poribacteria bacterium, assembly GCA_014730235.1. Lineage (GTDB taxonomy): Bacteria > Poribacteria > DTPJ01 > DTPJ01 > WJIO01 > WJIO01. Next base: position 808 of record WJIO01000172.1, on the reverse strand, counting down.
AAGATTTTGTTTTATTTGAATTCGCAGCAAAACACGACCCAATACCAACGATGCTGACACAAAATCATGTAAACACCGTCAGAGGTTTTCTGGGTCAAACCACTTCATTTAACAAGGATACTATAAAGAACACTATAACAATTATGGGTGATATAGAAGGCAGTAACTATGCAAAATACTTACACGGAACTATAGGACGGGGAACATTTACTTTTCTTGGTGGACATGATCCGGAAGATTATAAACACAGAGTTGGGGATCCTCAGACAAATCTGGCCTTACATAAAAATTCACCAGGTTATCGTCTGATTCTAAATAATGTTCTTTTTCCTGCAGCAAAAAAGAAAAATAGGAAGACTTAATAATTGGATAGATTTTGGAGGGAAGTTTTGTTGGGAGTAAAGCGTCATCTAAAACGGTCTACTCCCAACTCTATTTAGTCTACTCTAATACCACCTTGGCCTTCTTTAATGGCAATAGCAAGTTCTTCAATATCCCGCCGTTTTGCTCTTTCCATAGCATCTATAACCCAACCATGAACGGCATATTTATCGGCTTTGATAATAAGAGTCTGAATCTGTTTTTCATGCTTTGCAAGGAATGTTTCCAAATCCTCAAGATTCATCATCATTTGATCATCAACAGCCATTTCGCCATGACGACCGATAAACAGGTTAAAGCGCTTTTGCGGAAATTCGTGCCTGGTCATTGACTCAGGCAATTCAACATCAAATTTTGGCGGAATTTTCATAATTGCTGACACCATAAAGAAGATCAAAAGCAGAAAGACAGCATCGATCATAGGAGC
>WJIO01000013.1 GCA_014730235.1 Candidatus Poribacteria bacterium | reverse complement strand
ATAACTATCTGTATAATCATCCGCCCCCTGCGCACTTTCTTTCCACATTGTAGAACCACAATTAGGACAGGTATAAACCGTCTGACCTTTGTATTTTGATTTTTTAAGATTTGCTGTTTTCATTGTTACTGTTGTTAAAATGTTATTCTTATTTCCTGAATGGAATGATCTTGCAATCTTTCTGCTCTGTTTTCATTAAGTGAAACAGGAATAGTAAATGAGTCACTATCTGAATATCTTACCTGATATTTTGCCCCGTTCTCAATCCAGAATTTTATTATGTCTGGTTTCATTGTTACTTGTTTTTGGTTGGTTTTAATGTGTTCGGTTTCGTGCATTACATATATATTGTTATTGTGCGAAATTACGGGCTAACCTTACGAAAAGAAGCAGCCTGCCTAATAGCAGTTTCGGCAATTTCTTTCATGTTTTCAATAGTATTACTGGCGTGTTTTAGCTTGTCCATATCATAAGCTCCTGCTCCCTTTTTTATCTCTTCCAGTGCTGATATTAGGTTTTCAACACAATCTTCTAACTCTTGTATTCTTTCATCTTTATTTTGCATAATTATAAGTTTTTAGTTTTCAAATCCGCCCGTAACATGGGGCATAACAAAGCATAAAATTAACCCTACGGGTCGTTTCACTTAATTTTATCCAAAGCCGTTAATTGTAAAGTATTACTGCTAGACATATTAACAAATGAAAAAATATTATTACTAATCCTATCCAAAATATTATTTTTAATCTTCGCTTCCAGATTGCTTTCATAATATACCTTTTTGCTTACCTAGCTTTTTGATTTGATTAACAAATATTTCTACAGCATCATGATTAGACATTAGCTGAACTGGGCGCAATTTTTCCCTATTCATTATTGAGTCAAATTCCTGCCAGAATTCATCTATCCGGTCTTCAAGACATTTCGAAAATTCATTCAATGGCTGTCCTTCAAAGCGTATTGTATATTTTGCCCGGGGTTGTTTGCTGGTAGTATCAATACCTTTTTTTCTTATGACCTGAAGGTGCATAAGTTCGTTGATCCTGCCTGTCACATGATTTACACCAACATTGAGCATAGCAGCAATATCAAATGCTGTGAGTCCTTTATCTTTGTATGTCCAGATCAGCTCAAAAACAATTTTTCGCTTTTTTGGTAGCTGGTCACGAATTTGTTCGTAAGTCTCTAGGCTGTTTATGTCTACCCTGGTCTTCATGTCAATATGATTATTAGTATCCCAGCAATTATAATAGCTGCCAGAATAAGTAAATTTCTGCATCCATTTCTGTTTTCCATTTTAAAAGCATTTATATTGTCCTAATCGATAATTTTCATCAGTATCTTTTTGTCCCTCATGACTACATCCCATCTTTTTCTTTTTAGCATACAATTCCCGGTTCATGCGATTATGACATTCTTTACATCTGTTTTTTCCAGCAATAAAATCATGAGTATTTTTTAATTTTTTGCAATGTTCACAATGCTTCATATTTTGATAGTAAAATTTTTACCTTCTAATAACTTCCGCGCTTCCTTTTTGTATAGTCCAATCATAGTGTATAACTCAAACCGGGATATTTTTTGCGTCTTATGCCTTGCCAGTTCCAAATCATTGAGAGTTTGCTGACCATATTTTTTGATCATTCCTTCTCGGTAACCGGGTATATTCCCTTCATAAAACATATTACATCTGACACATTGTCCATTGACATTAACTTCTGACCAGCGAATACATTTAATATTTCGGCTGATATAATGTCCTGCATTCATTTTTGAGTAACTGACAGGATTGTTGCATGATATACACCTACCAGCCCCGTTTTCATTTGTGTCCCTGAGCCGGATATAAATTGAGAATACCCGGTCAAGCTCCCTGATCAGTGCTTTCAATTTTTTTCAGTATTATTTCAGTCAGCAACCGCCTGTCTGCATTCAAAAACTTCTTTTCCCCTCTCTGGTATGTAGTGGTGACTGTTGGTTCGTTCAAACCAAATTCTCTTGCAATTTCCCTGTTTGAAATGTTCAGCCTTCGGAGAATATAAAAAGTGATTTCCCGAGCTTGAGTTGCTTTTTTTAGCTTTAGGGTAGTATAGATAAGTTCAACGGGTACCTCAAGTGTTTCCGCTACCTTCTCAGCTATCATCCGAAGTTGTGTCGTGTCTTCCATTTTTTTCAGAATTCGTGTCGTTTCTTCCATATTTGTGTTTTATAAAGTCTGGCATTCCTGTTGATTTGTCGTACCTGTCATTGCTAAGTAATTCCTTCATTGATTCCGTTTCATGAGTCCGGCTACCCAGCTGTTGAAGGTTTTCCCTTCCCGGGTTCTGCTGAGGTCTTCCTCTGCATTTAAGTTTCCCGTCTTTTAAGTCCTTTCGGGCAAAGTTCCTCACTGTTGCCAACCAGTCAATCCTCAATTCTCCTTTCGAGCTTGACCAGTCAAGGGCTGTGTTATAATAGTATTCCGGATCGGCTGTTTTTATATCAGTGGTCTTTTTAAAATCCTGCTTAATATCTTCTTGAGTAATCCCGGAATTTTTCATCAAAACTTTCTTAATTCTTTTCTTATCATTCTTATCATTCTTATCATTCTTGTTTGGTGTCACTTGCGTTTCACTTGCGTTTCGTTTGCGTTTCATCTCTGTTTCATCTGCGTGTCGGTCGGTCTGCCATTTATCATAATTACAGATAGTTAGGCGTGTCGTTATTGTTTCGCTTTTAAGTTCAATCATGTTATCTTTCTGTAACAGTTTTAAAAAACGCCTAACTTTACTTTTATTCCAACCCCAACGCCATGCCCATGTATCTAAACTATTCAAACTTTCCCCTCTTTTACAGATCATTAAAACACCTTTCTGATTAAATTTCCCCTCTCTATGATTACATTCAAGTAATATATCTATCCAGGCTTGTCCTTTTGTAAATGGCTTATCTTTCCATATCCAATGATCCGTAAGTGATCTATGTAATCTAATCCAACCCACATACATAAAAGTAAAAACCGGACTTAGGAATGTCGTACGGTAGTCACGAAGAAACCGCCCTGACTAGTTTCCATGTCAGTTTCCATATCCGGTATGTTTTTTAAATTATTCACTTCGTGACATTATGGTACGACTTAAAACAAATATACAAAATAGCCTTTCATTATCAAAGCTTTAAATAATCAAATTACGTCTTTACTTACCTGTTAATTCCTTCATATTTTCAGAGTCTAATAATCCTTTATTAAGTGCTTTTTCTTTAAGTTTGTTAAATGAATCAATTCTCGATTCTCCGTTATTCTTCTTAAATTTAAGTTCATCAATAAGAAAAACCTCATCCTCTCCAGGTACGAAAATTCTCCATCCTAAAATCCTGAATTTCTTTTTATTATCATTTAAAGTAGGTTTCCTCTTAATGCTAATTGTATAACCTTGTTCTGCTGCTAAATTTATTGCATGACCAATATTGTTTCTTATAGTTTCAATCAAAGGGGCTTGTGCATTTTTTGCATTTTTGCTTCTTTGACTAAATAAAAAATCTCCATAAACATCAGATGCAATATCAAAAAGATCCATATGTGAGCCTTTGTTTTCTTTATTAGTTTCCCAGGCCTTTAAAATTCTCTGTGATGTGCTCGGTCTTTTCATTTTTGTTGGATTTTAATTGTTTAACTTCATTAATATATTTCTCAATCCTGTTAAAGGACATAATTAAAAGTATGCCATGAGTGCTGTTGTTAAAAGTTTCAATACCAAGTTCTTTAGTTAATCTTGTCACATCAATAAGTTTATCTGCAAATTCATCCCCTAAATTTCTGGCTTCTGCAATAACATCATCGAATTGCTTTATCCTTTCATCTACCAGTTTCTTTTTTTCTTCTGGTTTCTTATATTTTTCCATTATAACAAATTCGTCAACTGCTTTTTCTCCATAAGAATCTTCTTCAATCATCCTATTGATCACTGCTTTTTGTTTTTCCTTTGGTAATTTATATTGTTTAACTTTCTTTACAAATGTTCGTGCTGATCCATCAGTTGGAAGGGATTTGCTGATTTCCTCATCCAGTTCCTCCCGTTTGATCATCCCGAGACGCTCTAATGAATGCCTTATTTTACTAGATTCCCAGTGTAAAAAACGTGACAAAATATGATACCCTATAATGTTTAGGTCAGTTGACCTAGACTTTTTTAACTGCCCATATTTCCGGGCCTCATCTGGATGTTCCTCAAGAAACCGCTTTGCCACTCGTACCGTTTCATCAATGACCTGCGGCCTGGTGCGCCATTCATCCATGTTCTCATT
>WJIO01000171.1 GCA_014730235.1 Candidatus Poribacteria bacterium | reverse complement strand
AAGGCAGTTCCAATGCCAACGTAAACAATATCCAGCAATGAATTTATCAGGAGAAGCCTGCGGAAATTCTGCTTTTCCTTCTGGACTGATATATTATTGGAATCCCTTTTGCCCGAAACTGAATGTTTTGCATAGAGAGCAATCCCGGCATCAATAACACCCCATGCTATATTCTGAATACCAAAATCGCGAATAACCCGGGAATCGTGAAACAGCATGGCTGAACCAGCGATTATAGATGCCCCACTCCAGCCAAGAAGCGTTTTCATGGCTTTTTCCTGATGTCGCAAAACATCGTAACTCCCATTTGCCCTATGATCTGTAAGATCAGAAGAGGGCAGATTTGCAGGGATTATCAAACCGCAATTTTCAAAGAATCTATCATTGCTTAATAGAATATTCATCTGTATTTGTGCACGGGAAAGAGAACTAAACAAGCATAAAAACAATATAAAGAACATTAATTTTTTCATGGGTTTTATCTTTCCTCCAGGCTTTTTCACCTTTTCCACAAATCTCTCAAATTTATACAAAAATATTTTAACAGAATAAATATATCCAGTCAAATAAACTTTGTTGACACCAGGCATAAATTTTATGCTTGGTTGTTGACAATGTTATTTGTTTAAGTTACTATTGTTTTATTGTAAATATTCCATTAAAGATTTTACCATCAAAATCCCGGAGGATGATATAATATGAATGGTGCTCAATGGGTTGTAAAAACGTTAAAAGAAAGAGGCGTTGAACAGATTTTTGTGCTTTGCGGTAACGGACTTAATCCATTTCTGGACGCCTGTTTGGATTATGATATGAAGCTGATTGATGTACGAAATGAGCAGGCGGCGGCGTATATGGCCGATACATGGGGACGTATGACCGGAAAGCTGGGCGTTGTGGCAGTAAGCAGCGGTCCCGGGCATACCAACACCGTTACCGGCGTTGCTAATTCCTTCTGGGACGGCGGGCCTATGCTGCTTATAAGCGGGTGCAGTTCCCTGCAAACTCGCGGTATGGACAATTTCCAGGAGATTGACCAGGTTGGTATTATGTCACCCATAACAAAGTATGCCAATATGGTTAAAAATATAGAAACCTTGCAGGTTGAGCTTGATACGGCTCTATCAACGGCAGTAAACGGAAGGCCCGGACCTGTGCATCTTACCATACCTAACGATGTTTTCCACAGTGAAATAAATGAAGATAAGCTTGTCAGAGAACCGGATTCACCTGTGGAAGTTATACAGAGATGTCCGGGAGATCCGGAATTGATAAAAGAAGCCGTTTCCATACTGGCGTCGGCTGAACGACCTTTCATGGTGGTAGGCAGCGGGATTTTCTACGCCCGGGCGTGGGAAAGCCTGAAAGAGTTTGCAGGATTGACAAATATACCTATCGTTTCCCATATATGGGACAGATGCTGCATAGAAGAAGCCATCCCCCAGTATATGGGCGTAACCAACGCACCTTTGAATCATGCCATGTCCATGCTGTCTCAGGCTGACGCGGTCTTATTTATGGGGGCACGGGTTGATTACCGGGTTAATCATGGTCGCATGCCGGATATGGCCAGGGATGCCAAAATTATCAGGGTGGATGCTGATCCTGCTGAAGTGAATCGGGTTCTTATTCCCCATGTAGGTATAGTTGGTGATCCCGATTCTGTATTTAAGGAAATGGTTAAAGAAGCCGAAAATATAGGTGATTGGGCAAATCAGGACTGGCTTTCCCGGGTTGCGAAGAAGCGGGAAAGCCTTCTGGATAAATGGGAAGGTCTTTGTCACGGGGAAGATTGTCCTGTGCCGTCCATTCAGATTTGCAGAGCAATTAAAAAGTTCCTTGACAAAGATGTGACTTTTCTTCTGGACGGTGGAAACATAGGACGCTGGGCCCACATGACCCTGTTTGATCGCCATCCTTCCCACTGGTTCACATGCGGGGCCAGCGGCGTTGTGGGATGGGGTTTATCCGGCGCAGTAGCGGCAAAAATGGCCAGGCCAGACCATCCCCTTCTACTTTTAAGCGGTGACGGTGCGGCAGGCTTTAACGTAACAGAAATTGAAACAGCCCTGCGCTTTAATACACCTTATGTGGCAGTAATCGCCCATGATGGGGCCTGGGGTATTGTGGTAGATGGCCAGAAAGACGACAGGTGTGTGGCATCCAAATTTGGCGAGATCAGGTTTGACAGAGTGGCCCAGGCCTTTGGAGCGGAAGGCATATATATCGAAGATTCCAGCGAACTGGAATCCAGCATATCCTGGGGGCTGCAATCAAATAAAGTCGTGATTATTCATGTACCTACTCAGCTTGCAGGTATTGATAAGTGGCAGGAACGCTTTGGGTGTTAATGTTGGTGGATAAAATTTATGGCTCTTCCGGGTTTAGCGGTTAAACCGCTAAACCCGGAAGAGCCAATCCTCTTAACTTTATTTCTGTAGAACTTACACAAACTCAACCCAAAATGTAATCGTTAAAAAATGAAAAATGTGTTCACATATAGTCGCTTTTTTCTATGGTCAATTGTAGAATTTGTCATTCCTGCTTTCGCAGGAATGACAATATTTTTATATTTATTTTTTAACTATTACAAAAGACCTATACTTTCGCACTTTTTAAAAGACATAGTATTTATAAGCTTGTAGGGATACGGCATGCCGTATCCCTACAAGCCAAGAACCCCTATGGAATTTGTATTTACCGTTTTGATATATAAAAAGTGCAAAAGTATAGAAAATACAAAAATAGCGGCTTAAAGGGAGGAAAACTATGATTTCCCATAAATTTTACCCCAGAAAGCCTGTTGTGCTGCTTATAATAATACTTTTATCATCGTTTATAAACATATCCTACGCATCCGATGATCTGGAAGAGGTAACTTTACAGTTGAGATGGTATCATCAATTTCAGTTTGCAGGTTATTATGCGGCGTTGGAAAAAGGATATTATAGAGATGCTGGTTTGAAGGTTAATATAGCAGAAGGAGGCATATTTGACACTGTTGAAAAAGTTGTATCATCCGAAGCGGAATACGGCGCGTCGAATTCAGAAATAGTTATCCACAGGCTAGAGGGAAAACCAGTGGTGGTACTTGCTGTAATATTTCAACATTCTGCCCATGTATTGATGGCAATTGAAGGTTCCGGCATTAATTCGCCTCAAGACCTTTTTGACAAAAAAATCTGGATTCCATCCCGGGTAAGAAACGCCGAGTTATTTGCTATGATTGCTAATGAAGGCGTTTCCCTGTCTCAAATAGAAAATATCTATGAAAACACACCAAAAATTAATTATGTTGACCCAGATGCCCATGTCTACAGCGGATATTTAACAAACGAACCCTTCATTTT
>WJIO01000170.1 GCA_014730235.1 Candidatus Poribacteria bacterium | reverse complement strand
GAATCCCATGAGATAAGCATCAGCATGAGTCGTAAAGGTTGCCCCCAGGACAACCCCTTTGCTGAGAGCTTCATTAAGACGGTGAAAGTGGAAGAAGTATATTTGTATGAGTATGACAACAGGCATGAAGCCTGTGAGCGTATATCCCATTTCATAGGTGACGTGTATAACCAGAAACGTCTCCATTCATCCCTGAGATATATGCCCCCTGATGAGTTTGAGGAGCAGATGGTAAAATCAAAAATAACACTGGCTTAATTCAGTGTCCGTTATTGGGGGTGCAGTCCAGTAGTGTATCTTCAATCCGATTCTCCAGAGCATCAAGACTCCCAGGGGTTACTTCTGATAGCTTCATTATTTCCTCTTGTCAAAGTTGGCCTAATTCTGTATTATTCTTTATATCTTTTTTATTTTTCATCGGGCATATCTTCCTTACAGATTCTTATTGTATAGGGATATGCCTTTTTTGTCATCTCATTTCATGAATCCAGATCCCTGGTAATCACGCATTGTATATGCCAGTATTTTATCCGGACAAGAAATTTATGCTTGGGGATTAGCTTGTTTATTGTTGACTTGATTTACGAATACAGCTATAATTCTATTAATCTATTTATACTTCTAATATTCATCCATCAGCAAGTCAGGTGGCGAATAATATGGCAAGAAATACAGTGAATATCGAAGGAAGTTTTAATTGTCCTGAATGCGGTAAAAGCATTGACGATGAGGAACTGCTGAAAAATTATAAAGTATGCCCTTTCTGCAATTATCATAATCCTGTTGGGGCCCAGGAGCGTATAAGTATGCTTTTGGATCCGGGAACTTTTATAGAATATGATCCCGTGTTAAATACATCAGATCCCCTGAATTTCCCCCTTTATAAAGAAAGGATAAAGAAAGATCAGAAATCAACAGGTCTTGTTGATGCCGTTATAACCGGTAAAGGTGAATTAAATGGAATACCTCTTGTTATAGGTATTACGGACTATAGGTTCAGAATGGGCAGCATGGGTTCTGTTTTAGGCGAAAAAATAACCCGATGTATGGAAAAAGCTATAGAAGAAAATCTTCCAGTGATAATATTCTCTAGTTCAGGAGGCGGCGCCAGAATGCAGGAGGGTATGCTATCACTGATGCAAATGGCAAAAACTAGTGCCTCAAGTAAAAAGCTACGCAAAGCCCGAATATTATATATTAACGTACTGTCTTTTAAGTCCTTTGCCGGAGTAATGGCAAGTTTTGCTGGATTGGGGCACATTATTATTGCCGAACCAGGAACTCAAATAGGCTTTACTGGTGAACGTGGCAGGTCCAGTATTAGCCAGGAACTGCCCGAAGGTTTCCAGACAGCAAAATTCATGGTAGAACGCGGGATGATAGATATGATTGTTGAAAGAAACGAAATGAAATCAGTTCTGGCAGACCTGCTGGATTTCTTTTCATAGGTGTTGGATATGGATAAAAATATACTTGATTTTGAAAAACCCATAATGGAACTTGAAAGTAAAATTGAAGAGTTGAAAGAAACTGTATCTTCATTTCAAACGGATTTCTCCCGGGAAATCGAACTGCTGGAAAAAAAGCTTAACAGGGAAAAACGGGCTCTATACTCCAATATTTCCCCCTGGTATAAGGTTTTAATGCAGCGGGAAGTCCAGCGACCAAGGGCTTCTGATTATATAAATTCACTGATAAGGAATAAAACTGAACTTTTTGGAGACCGCATTTACGGTGATGATCTCGCCCTTATAGCCGGGATAGGGAAATTCAGAAACTATGACGTAGTATTCCTGGGTCAGGAAAAAGGAAAAGATACAAAAGAGCGTCTGGAAAGAAACTTCGGTTTGATGCATCCTGAGGGTTATAGAAAAGCTCTTCGTATTATGAAGTTGGCAGAAAAATTCAAAAAACCAGTGATAACATTTGTGGATACCCAGGGAGCCCATCCAGGTGTTGATGCTGAAGAACGGGGACAAGCTTTTGCCATTGCCGAAAATCTGGCCGAAATGTCAGCCCTCGAAACTCCCATAATCTGCGTTGTTATTGGAGAAGGAGGAAGCGGCGGCGCTCTGGGAATCGGTGTTGCCGATAAAATATTGATGCTGGAAAACGCAATATACAGCGTATGTCTGCCTGAAACTTGCAGCGAAATCCTCTGGAGAGCGCATATCACCCCGCCTGAATCGGCTGTAGCATTAAAATTGACTGCAGAAGAATTACATGAATTCGGTATAGTTGACGAGATAATTAAAGAACCCCTGGAAGGTGCTCATAGGGATATAGAAACTGCAATACAAAGAGTGGGAAGAGCTGTCAAGAAAAATCTTGATGTCCTTGTTAAGCTTGAAATTGATGATCTGGTTGAACAGAGATACCAGAAATACAGGAATATTGGCGAATTTATTGATGAAAATTATGAATAAACCTGGAAGTATTATAGCCGCCATTTTACAATCAGCCAACCGTATGTATGTCGGAAGTTATTACCCCATACCCACCACCCTCTATATTTTAAACCGATTTTTATACAGACATACCGTAGACACTCGATATGCAAACATGTTTTACCAATGGAATTTGCTCGTTTGGTTAGGATGATACCTTCTGATATTGGTGATAATGTCGAACAGATCAGGGATTCACTAATAGGGGATTTGAAAAGTTTTCGGATATGGGTCTTAAAAAAAGGTTCTTCCGGGTTTAGTTTGTTAAAAATAAGAAACTTCTTTATGCTGTCATTCCTGCTTTTGCAGGAATGAAATGCTTAGAAAGTTTTAAATTATTTCCACACTCAATTCAGAAGAGCCAAAAAAAATAAATTCAGGATGATAATATTGCCCTGATGGTGGTGAAATACGGAGATAAAGATTGGAAAAAGATGAGTTAGTGCTTGTAGTTATAGTAAATAACAAGCGCGATCTGCACATAGCTCATACCCAAAACTGGTATCGAATACCTGTTGATAAAGCCCCTGCTGAATTGAAAAATGTCCGATACATAGCATTTTACCAGACAAGTGCCTTTGGCAAGGAGAAATGGAAAATTGATTATTGGGCTGAAATTAAAAGTATATCCAGATTGAAGCGTTCCCAGTTACTGCCGCTGGAAAAAGACCATCCTGACGCTGATAAGGAATATTATAAAGTTAATACAGGTGAGGTTAAGCATTTACCTGAATCAATTAAGGGTAAGAAAGGTAGACGCATACTTTTTGTTACAACAAATCTGACAAAATTTAAGTCTGCAAAGACAGTGGATGATTTGTTTAGCAACATTAAAAAGGAGAAAAATAAAATGGCAAAAATCGGTGTTATTCACTATAACTTCCCCGGATTGTCCTTTACAGATTACCTTAAATATGCCAAAGATACGGGTTATGAATATCTGGAACTGGCCATCTCTGATGTCTGGACTCCTGAAATTGATAATCCTGAAGCAAAAGCCGAAGAAGTAAGGAAAGAAGTAGAATCCTTTGGCCTCAAAGTTTCTGCCCTTTCCGCAGGAAATGATTTTGTGGTACTGGATGAAGAAAAGATAAAAGCCCAGGTTGAGCGTATGAATCGCATCTGTGGTTTAGGTAATATTCTGGGTGCATATGCAATTCGCACAGAAGGTGGAAGTCCAAAAGACTCGGTTCCTGAGGAAAAGTGGGTTGATGCCATGGCCGGATGTCTGGTGCGATGCGTTGATGCCGCTGAAAAGAATAATATTAAATTAGCTGTGGATAATCATGGTTATATCACCAATGACGGTGATCTACAGGTAGAGCTATTTGAAAAAGTCGGCTCAGATTGGGTCGGCGCAAATATGGACACTATGAATTACCGATGGGCTGGACATACCTTGCAGGAACTGGCCCATTACTATGAAATAGTAGCCCCTTATACCTTCCACACACATATGAAAGATGGAACAGGAAGCCTGAGTAATTACAAAGGTGCAGCTTTGGGAGATGGTGAAATAGATCTGGAATATGCTGTAAAATGCCTTAAAGATGCTGAATATGACGGCGTGTGGTGTTCTGAATATGAAGGACCCGAAGGTGCAGATACTGGTTTTTTGGGTTATACTAAATGCTATAAATGGCTGAAAGAAAATATATAAACTATTGATATTTAAAACCAGAAAAGGCAGGATAATATTATCCTGCCTTTTCTGGTTTTAAATATTTTCAATTATCAGGCAGGAGTTCCGGGAACTGCTACAAAAGTTCCATGATAACCTGTAATATAATTTACAAACATACCGTAAATTACTTCAGAACCACCATGATTGGTAATGAAAATTCCGCTAAATATTGTATAGTCATCCGGGAAATTAAGCAGAATTCTTTTTTTACCAAAAAAGTTTGTGCGGCATGTTACTCCACCTTCACCATAAGAATCAGAATCTACTTTACCAATAGTGGCATTGGCCATATTAATGCACCAGGTATCTGTCAAAAGCTCTCCATCGCTGTCCCACATAGAGACCGTCCATTCATCGCCTGCAACTCCAGCCATAGCTGTTGACACTATAAGAAGTCCAGTGATAATAAGACCAGTAAGTAAAATCCTTCTTTTCATTTTTCCCTCCCTAATCTACCCTATGAATAAGGTGATCTAAGAAATGGTTATCTCATGGATATACCATGATATACACAAATGTTTAATAACATAAATGTTTAACATGTATTAATTATACCATTTAATACGATGAATGTCAAATAATATTCTGGTAATTTTTACTATACCTTGACACTAAAGCTTTTATATGTTATTAAACAATTCATATTTGATATTATCAATCTTCCCCACTGGAGAATAATACGATGTTAATTCATTTATATCTAATAAGTTTATTATTTTATGGCGCACTTTCTCAGGAGGATAATAATTATTTCCTGAATCGGCGTGGAAATCAACTACTGATGAATGAAAAACCTTTTCGATCTGTCGGGGTAAATAAACATGAACTCCTGGATTTCTACGTGGCAGACCTGATGGGTGGTAATCTTGATAGTTCCCTATCGGAAGCCCGTAATTCTCTGGATATGCTTCAGGATTTAGGAGTTGATACCATAAGGGTAAGAGCCAGTCAATTCTGGCCAGCCCAGATCGAAAAAACCTACCTTGCTGAAGAAAACCGGAAAATTTTCTGGCAGCGTTTTGACATAATGCTGGAAGATTGCTCAGAACGATCAATCAGGATTATCCCCACTATAGCCTGGCATATCGGGGCCTGGGTTGATTTAGCTCATGAAAGTTTGGAGGATTTTGTCCGTAACCCCTATTCCTTAAGCCGGAAAATGCTTAACGACTGGATCCGCGACCTGGTTTCCCGTTATAAAGACAGCAGTATTATAT
>WJIO01000169.1 GCA_014730235.1 Candidatus Poribacteria bacterium | reverse complement strand
GCCAAGGAATATCTGGATAACGGTACAGTCGGAAATGTGGCATATATCATAATGAAGCTTTCCCAGGGCGGTCCGGCTACTTCTCGCAAGGGAAAATACTACCTGTTATACGAATTACAAACCCATTCTCTGGACTTGATGCGATTTTTCGGCGGTGATATTGCCGAAATAAGCGCGCACATGGCCACACCCCGAGCCATTGAACCCAAAGAAGGAGAGGAAGTTGTTTACACCAGTATTGCCATCAGCATGAAATATACCGATGAACGGGTAGGAACATTGATGGCCAGTTGGGATAGCTCTTTTTCTCATCCTATTGAATATATGGAAGTCTGCGGTAAAAATGGCATTATGTGGGTTGATAATATTGTTGAAGGTGTAAAATTTTATCCCCATAACGAACAGGCAATTCAATCATGGAAGCCTAATATATTCGATGCCGGGGCACTGACCTTTGATAAGATATTCGAAAACAGGATACATGCCTTTGTAGATGACATGAACGCCGGCCGCGAACCTGCGCCCACCGGTATGGATGGACTAAAAGCGCTCCAGGCTGTGGAAGCTGTTATTAAGTCTTTTGAAGAGAAAAGGGCGGTGAAGTTATAATGAATACAACCGAAATCCGGGAACATCTTTTGTCCAAAGCTCCATGGGTAAATCGTGACAGAACTGTGGACACCATAAAAGCCGGTGATCCCAAGAAAGAGATTAAAACCGTGGCCGTAGGCTGGATGAGCAGTATTGCAAATTTAAGGCTTGCTGTTGACATGGGTTGCGATCTATTTGTTACTCATGAACCCACATTCTGGCATCACTCCCCGGAAGAAACACCAGCCCGGAGCGAAGAACCGGGGATTGAAAAACAAAAGCTGCTGGACGATTCAGGCCTTGTAATTCTAAGGGTACATGACATCTGGGATCCCTGGCCAAAAATAGGCATCCGGGATTCCTGGGCAACAGGTCTTGGTCTGGAAAAGCGCATAGCCGAAGATGAAACAAAATTCGTCGCCACATACGAAATTCCCGAAACCACATTAAACGCTTTTGCCAAGGATGTTGCCATGAAGGTAGAATCCCTGGGTCAGGATTCAATATGGGTGCTGGGCGAACCTAATTGGCGGGTTTCGCATCCTGCTGTGGGTACCGGCTGCGGAACGCCCGGCCTGGGAATGATCAAGGAAGGCGCTGACGTTGTGGTGGTATGCGACGATGGCTTTAGCTATTGGAGCAGAGGGGAAAGATTTTACGAAATGGGAATAGGTGTGGTTCTTGTATCCCATGGCACATCAGAAATGTGGGGCATAGAAAACTTAGCCCGTTACCTGAAAGAAACTTTTCCAGAGCTGGAAGTCAACTATGTAGACAAACATCCAAAATACTGGACGATCTCAGGTTAGATTAAATGTCGCTGACTTTATGACTGATACCTTAATAATAAAGTTAAATTATGCCTGATAAAGCGCGCTGTAGATATTTAGCAGATGAACAAAAGGAGCTTAACAAAACACATAACAAAAAGTCGAACAATACCCCTGCAAGTTATCTTGTTCATCGGCGGGATAATGCTTCCTACCATTATTCTTGGCTATCTTGCTGTCAGGACTTCGGAGACTGAACGTCTGGTGCTGTGGGAGGAGTTGAAAGAAAGTTATACAAGCTTGGCAAATGCGGTGGTTGACCAGGTGGATAACATGCTCTCATCGGCAGAAAGAGATATTATGAACTTATTGGAAGATGTAGAGGTCTATTCTGCCGATGAAATTTATGCACTTTCCAGCAGCGTTAAAGCTTCTCATCCAGTTATCAGCCAGTTATTCCTGTTAAATAACGCCGGTCAGCTAATCTATCCCCTGAATCCCGAGCTAACCCAAAGACCATCAGAAAACGGTTATAACCCCGATGATAATAACGAAAAGAACATCTATAATTCCCACATATCAGCCGGAGAAAATCAGGAATTCGAGAATAAAAACTATGAAAAGGCTATAGCCGAATACCAGCACATACTTGACAAAATAGAAGACCCGGTTTACCGGGCTTTTGCCCTGAATAATATAGCCCGATGTTATGATAAGCTGGATCTTAAAAGTGAAGCTATCGAAACATATAAAAAAATTGTAGATGAATATGGTGATGTCACCCAAAAATGGTTTGAAATACCTGCTTCTGCCTATACGCGAATGGCTGAGCTATATGAGGATATAGGGGATTCCCAATCCGCCCTGTATATGCTTTACCAGCTATACCTGCGATTATCCGATAATATCTGGGATATGGACGCAAAAGAGCTATCTTTTTACGCCCATAAAGCCCGGAGTAAACTTAAAACACATGCAGAATCGGGTGATGATAGTATTTCCGCCAATTTCGCTGAAATTGACGCAAAGGTTATACGACGTTTTGAGCTGCTGAGATTTTTCAGAGATTACAGAATATTGGCTGAAAGTGACATAAAAAATTTCGCTCTTTCATCAGAATATAAACCGGGTTTTATCAGGCAGATGTTCAGCGATGAAAATAGGCTTATCTGCCTTTTTTCTTATTCAAAATTACAACAGCATACAAAGGCATCAGTCCCAGCCGTTATTGGTTTTGAGGCAGACCTGTTTTATATGCTTTCTCGAGGGTTAAGGGATATTCTGGAAGGAATTAAAATCAGGGAAAATGTGGTTCTGGCTGTGTTGGACGCGGAGGGAAATATTATTGGGACAAAAAGGCCATCTCCTGTCAGAACTGCGGATTTTTTTACGTCAGAGCCTTCAGGCAGGCTTATAACTTCTGTACCTGTTGATTCTCTGCCCTTTTGGCAGGTGGGGGTTTATCTAACCGAACCCCGGTATCTTGATAAAATATCCAGACGCAAGGCCAACCTTCGTATAATGGCTGTTATTGGGCTTATACTGGCTGTGGCCTTTGGCATATATCTTATACTGAGGGAAGCCCGTAAAGAGGCGGAATTGGCTCGGTTGCGCTCGGACTTCGTAGCCAATGTCTCCCACGAACTGCGAACACCCTTGTCATCTATACAGATATTCAGCGAAACCCTTAAAGCGGGTAAGACAAAAAGTAAAGATAAGCAGGAGCAGTATCTGGACACCATATCCAGCGAAAGCGAGCGTCTTGCCCGTTTAGTTGATAACGTCCTTGATTTCTCAAGACTTGAAAGGCAGGTCAAGGAGTTTGATTTCCAGCCTACAGATATTGCTGAATTAATTCAAGAGGTAGTAGAGGCATATAGCTTCCATGCCGAACAGAGAAAAAAAAGGATCAGCTTAAATGTAGCAGAAAATATACCCCGGATTGAAGTTGACAGGCAGGCCTTTTCCCAGATGGTCATGAACCTGATAGATAACGCCATTAAATATTCGGAAGAAAACGACGAAATAACCGTTAATGTGTTCAAAAGGGGGGAAAGCCTGATAATGCAGGTAATTGACCGGGGAGTCGGCATGGATAAAGACGAGTTGAAAAAAATATTCCAAAAGTTCTACAGGGGCAAAAGCGCCGCAGAACTGGGGACAGGCGGCACCGGTCTGGGATTGACCCTGGCAAAAGCTGTTGCCTTTGCTCATGGCGGGGATATTGTGGTCAGGAGTAAAAGAGGTGAAGGCAGCAGGTTTTCGGTGATCCTACCCCTGTAGTTTCGGACAGAATAAGCAATCTCTTTTGGTTCTTCCAGGTTTGGCATGGTAAAGATAACAAACTTCTTTATGCTGTCATTCCTGCTTCAAGCTTTTTGAAAAAGCTTGAGCAAAAAGGAATAAGAGTTTCGCAGGAATGACAAGATGAGAGGATTTTCAATTATAACCACGCTAAATCCGGAAAAACCAAATTTTGTAAATTTGAAAATCCTGTTAAACTTTTTTGCACAATAATTCAGCAGGAGCTTTTCCCTCCCCGAATTGTGACTAAAATACTAAATTAAGACAGATGCACCCTACGCCTTTATAAATCGCCGAAGGGGTAAGGCTCCACCAATAAAACCAATCAAACCACCCGCAATTACAACAGCAGCTATATATATAGGCGGTAAGAAATTTATATGTCCAAATCTTGGGGCCAGAAGATACAGGATACCGTAAAGGCAGGCCATTCCGATCCCGCTTCCCAGTAACCCCTGGACAATTCCCTGTAACAGCAGGGGTATTCTTATGAATAATCCGGTAGCACCTACAAGGCGCATTATAACTATCTCATCCCGGCGAATATAGGTGGTAACAATAATAGAAAAGCATATAATAACTACAGAAGCAAGGCCCAGTATTATTCCAATGAATAAGGTTACTAACTCAATGTTCCTGACAAATCGGGAGGTTTCCTGAGCATACTGTATATCTTCAATTCCCGGTATAGCTTTCAGGTTAGAGACTAATATCCTTTCGCTACCTATATATTCAGCCTTTAATTCAATTTCATATGATTCTGGCAGAGGATTGAAATCCTCGAGACCTTCAAGTATTTCCTCCTGGTCAGAAAACATTTCCCTGGTCTTTTCAAGAGCATCTTTTTTGGACACATACAGGGTTGAGTAAACCTGGGGTAAAGCTTTTATCTTTTCACCAATGTCCTGACGGGTATCATCGTCCAACCCCTCTTGAAGAAAGGCAACGATAAGCGGTGATTGTTTTACTATATTCAGTTCCGCATGTATATAATTTGCAACCATAAGTAGAACACTAACGACCATTGCAGTTAATGCAATAACTATTACGCTTAATATACCAATTAAACCGCTGTGTCTTATATTAGAAAACGTTTCACTCCAGATATATGCCATTTATTCTTCCAGTATTTTTCCTTTTTCTATTCTTATGACTCTTTTTTCCATTTGCTCCACCAGGTTTATATCATGAGTAGCCACCAAAACTGTTGTTCCGCGAGTGTTAAGCCTCTCAAAAAGATGCATTATCTCCAGGGATAATCTGGGATCTAAATTACCTGTGGGTTCGTCGGCTAAAATCAGGGTAGGATCATTAACTATTGCCCGGGCTATTGATGTTCTCTGCTGTTCACCGCCGGATATATCCTCTGGTAAAGCATTTTTCCGATGTTTTAACCCCGTCCAGTTGAGACAGCGCTCAACGTTTTTCTTTATCTGAGAACGCCTTGCGCCGGTTACACGCATGGAAAAAGCCACATTTTGTTCCACAGTTTTATGGGGCAGGAGTTTAAAATCCTGGAAAACTACACCAAGCCTTCTGCGAAAATGTGGAAGCTTTGAATTTCTGATCTTTGATAGATTATATCCTGCTACCACAATACTTCCCGAACTGGGAACTAAACCACGATACAGTAATTTCAATACTGTACTCTTTCCCGCGCCGCTTGGCCCAACTAGGAATACAAACTCACCCTTTTCCACATCCATATTAATATTATGCAGCACTTCCACATCCCGTTTGTATTGCATGGAAACACCGAACATCTGTATCATGGGATTTTCTTGTAAATTTTCCATCTTTATAGGATCTGTTGAAGTTGAAAACTAAAAAATTACACTCCAGAAATCGTTTTACGTGCATATATTAACTGATATAAGCTTACTAAGTCAAGGAAAAACACTGATAATTTATGTCATGGAATATGCTATAATAAATATACTGTTGAAAATATTGAAAATAAAATCCAAGCATAAATTTTACATCCCTGTGTTATTGTGAAGAACGGAGTAAAAAAAGTTTGGTTCTTATGGGTTTAGTGGGGTTATAATTGAAAATCCTCTAATCTTGTCATTCCTGCTTCAAGCTTTTCCAAAAAGCTTGAAGCAGGAATGACAGCATAAAAAAGTTTCTTATCTTTACCACACTCAAGCCAAAAAAGCCAAAGTTTTCACGGACATAAAATTTATGCTTGGAAATAAAATTCATAACTTGACGATCTTTCAACATTATGTTATTTTTACTTATCATCTATTAATTCTCCAAAAATATAATTATCAGAGGTGAAAAAATATGACAAACGGCTTGAAGTTTCTTCCATTCCTTGCTTTAATAATATTAATAACATTAATAACCGCTTGTGCTGGCCCTAGAGTTAACATGACGCCTCAACAAGAAGCCGAAATGATATTTGCCGAAGCAAATAGATTGCAGGACGCTGATTTGTATAATGAAGCCAGTGCTCAACTTCAGGAATTCCTGGCCAAATATCCTGAAAGTAATAATGCAGACAATGCAAAATTGAAAATAGCTGATGGTCATTACTACCAGGGGCAATATGATCTGGCAATTGAGGTTTATAATGAAATAATTAAACAATTCCCAAATGGTGACTCCGCTGATTGGGCTATGCTGGGAATTGGGGATTCCTATTTTGCCATGAATAAAAACCATAAAGCCATAGAAGCTTATGAAAAAATAATAGATAAATATCCCCGTTTCAATAAAGAAGTAACATTAGATGCTCAGGAACGCATTAACGCCGTAAGTGATATAGAGGAAAACATAAGAATAATAAGGGATGGCGATTCTGGATCAAACATAAAAGATAATGCACAATATGATATAGCAAATATATTTTTTACGGTTTTTAATGATAACAAAAGGGCGATAGAAGAATTCCAGGTTGTATTGGACAGGTGGCCCAAGAGCGAACTTGCCGATGATGCCATGTGGAAAATTGGTGAATCTTACTGGGCTATTGCCAGAAAAAAGCTGCCTTCCAGGGTATTTTCAGATGAAAAAAAAGCCTATATAGAGTTAATTGAGATATTTGACAGGTACCCTCAGTTAGCAAAGCTGGAGATGTTTCATCTGGACGTTCATTGGCCCGCAGGTAAGCGGGGAGATAGCTACGAACTAGCCTATGCACAGACCAGACGCATCGTCAACAAATATCCTGATATTAAAAAGAAACAGACCTATGACTTTCTACCGGAAAATTATAAAAAAGCTTTTAAAACATGGCAGGATGTTATCTTTGCATATTCATACTCGGACACCGCTGCATACGCCCGGGAGAAGATAGCCCTGGCCTACGTTGATCTGGGTAATCTCTATTATAATATGGGTATGAAGCATTTTGGCTCGCTGTTATATCGAGAATCTGTTACCGCAAAGACTACTCCGGAAGGCCATCTGGGCATGGCCAGATATTATGCGAACATAACATCCACGTCAGGACTCCCCTGGGCCTACAGAAGGGCCTTTTTCCATATTAAAAAAGCTGAGGAATTAACGCCGCCTGACAGCCCCACAGCCAATGAAGTTGCATGGGCTAAAGAGTGGATGAATTACAAGATGCGAATCGAATCCCTGGAAAACTGGCCTGAATATTAGTGTTTCCACAAGGATAATCAAAGGAGGGGTGCTATGGATAATCTGGCAGGTCTGGATGTTAAAATGCTGGCAGAACAGCATTTAAAACAAAAAAAACACCCTGGCCCAAAAAAGGATTTTGTGAGGTTTGAAAAGTCCGAAATCCACCAGTCAATACCACAACGTTTTGAAATGCAGGCTAAAAAATATCCGGAAAAAATCGCTGTCAAAAGCAGAACCCGCCAGGTAACTTACAGCCAGCTTAATAAAGACTCCAACTGCATCGCCAGGGGTATTATATCCGTAACAGGACGAAAATCCGAACCTGTGGTATTGATACTGGAACATGGAACCCCTGTAATTACGGGCATATTCGCCGTCCTGAAGGCAGGAAAGATATATATCCCCCTGGACCCCACCTTACCACCTGTAAGAAGCCGTTATATCCTGGAAAACTCCCGGGCAAAGTTGATTGTCACAAATAACCGCAATCTCAAGCAGGCGGAAAAATGGTCGGAAAACAAACTTCAAATATTAAACATCGACCAACTATCCTCCAGCCTGACCCCGGGTAACCTGGATTTATCCATCTCCCCGGATGACATGGCCTGGTGTCTTTATACTTCCGGCTCCACCGGCAATCCAAAAGGTGTTATTCAGAACCACAGGAACATACTGCATTTTACCATGAATTACACCAACAAAATCCATGTATCCTCAGATGATAACCACTCCCTCCTTTATTCATGCAGTTTCAGCGGCTCCGCCACCGATATATTTGCGGCTCTGTTAAACGGGGCATCCCTGTTTCCCTATAACCTGAGAACTGAGAACCTGACAGATTTAAGCCGCTGGCTTATTAATGAAAAGGTTACAATCTATCATTC
>WJIO01000168.1 GCA_014730235.1 Candidatus Poribacteria bacterium | reverse complement strand
TTGGTGTCTATATAGTAGAAGCTCAAATTAAATGGCTTAATGAAAGCTTTAAAATGCTGGGTTTCTTACTAACCAAAAGAGGGGACTTATAGGAAGTCTTGGTTATTAGATATCAAAGGCAAGTTGGCGTAGATATTAAGCTTAACTCTATTATTTTTGATAATTTGAGTTTTAAAGATTTATTGGAGAGACTCTGCCGCTGTTATTTTTAACGGGGGTATTAGACAGGTGGCAATATTTTTGAAGGTGGTAGATAATTACATCTCTCTGCAAACTCAGTCGCCAACTATACACACTTAAGAAAGTGGGGTGTGAAAGTTGTTAGACCTCCATGCTTATAAAAGCAGGGAGATGGGAGCCAGGGCCTAAAGTCAAAAAGAGCAAAAGAAAATTTTCTTTTGCTCTTTTTTTATTTTAAACTCCTCATATTCTAAAGTAAAATGAATAATCTACCGATATATATATAAATATACTAATCAGTAAAACAATGCGCTAAAAATACTAATGTACGCTTAAATTCCAAAATAAAATGAATAATCCACCAAAAGTTTTAATAATTGAAAATAAGTCCAAAAATTTATCTTCTCTCGGCCAATTTCTACAAAAAGATGGTCATGATGTTATAAAGACTGATAACGATCAGGATTGCTGCGGGAAAATACTTTCATATAAACCAGACCTGATACTTATGGATATAGAAGAAAAAGGTGGGATATTTCAAAAATTGAAAGATAATAACATGGACTTAAATATCCCGATCATATTTATCACAAATGGTTCCCAGAAAAACCATGACATCCCTGAAACAGAGGATTTTGATATTGACTATATAAATAAACCCCTTCAATACGATAAAGTGATAAACCGTATAAGAACGCATTTAAAGCTAAAAGCGATGGAAGAAGAAAAACTGGAGCATCATCAGGAACTAATAAACTCCCAGTGGAATTCATCCATTGTTACCATGACCGGTGATATAGCTCATAGTATTAATAATCTAATAGGTACAGTTATAGGCTATACTGATATGCTTGATAGTAAGCTTGAGGGAAATGAAGATCTAAGACGCTACAGCAGCAGAATAATCGAAGCATCCCAGCGCATAGCGGATTTGACTAAAAACCTTCATACTTATTCAAGGGTTGGTATAATCAGAGATAAATTTGATATAGTTGAATTGGTTTATAGAATGCTTCACTTATACAATAATGAAAAATCCGGAAAAATAGAAATTAAATTAAATATCCCGGATGACATTCCGGACATAACTGCAGACCCAAACCAGATATCCCAAGCATTAACTAATCTATTTATCAACTCATGTGAAGCCATAAAAGATAATGGAACTATAGAAATAAGTATTTATCTGGATAAACTTCCCCAGGAGTATATCGGAAATCCGGAATCAACCGATATGGATTTTTTAGTAGTATCTATATCAGATGATGGTAAAGGTATGGAAAAGGAATTGATTGATAAAATCTTCGATCCCTTCTTTACTACAAAAAATGATGGTAATGCGGGTCTTGGATTATCGGCAGTATCAAGAATCATTAGGAAGCATAATGGGGCAATAAAAGTTGAATCTGAAGCGGCGAAGGGATCAACATTCTGTTTGTATTTACCTGTTAATGAAGCTTCAGATGATTTTTAATTATAATTCAGGTTCTGAAGTATCTTCTTCCTGTGATTCTCTAAGATCAGAAAGATTATAAATCTTTACACCATCGGGAATGGGAAGATCAAAAATAATTTCAGCTAATTCAACATTTATTTCAGGATCGACTGATTCTATTGTGATACGGGTTCTATCTGGAGGGCGATTTATTACGGCTTTTAAAGGTCTTAGTATTCCACCCACTTCTTTATAATCATAAAAACTTATTTCCTGCTGTAGGTTATCCTCTGAATCTATAACTTTCCAATTTATAACAACCTCATCTCTAATTCTGATAGTTATTTCTTCGTGAAAATCCTTAACTGTGGAATTCCTGCGGATCAGATATTCATCCCTGTAATTTTCCACCTCAATATTATCCACATTTCTATCCATAAAAGGGTTTGCAAACAAAGAGCTTTTTACATCGGAAACTCTTATATCAACATCAAATATCTGGCTTATAACATGGTCTGTTAGCTTGTCCATTATCATCTCATTTTCAGCCACAAAGTATATACGGAAATCATCTTCAACAGCCAGGACTATAGCCCTGGGTTCGTTGAACACACCTCTTGCATCAAGACGAATTTTATCCGGCTTTTCATAATACAGGGAAGCCCGTATTTCTTCCTTCTGTCCTTTTGTGTTAATACTTACATTCATCCATGTGCTTATGGTATCCACCAGATCATAGCGCATTCTGAGGGTAGCCAGGATCATTTCAAAATTCTCCGGAGTTCCGGCTTCAGAATTTGTCTTTGTAAGAGCACAACCGGAAAGCAATAAAGATAATAATATAAATAATATGAAGCAATAATTAATTCTCATCTTGTTATTCCCATTATCCTTCTTAAGTTTTCACGTTCCATCATGTAACTACGCTTTTGGGCAAAATAAGACCGCTGGGCTTCCGTATAATCTTCCCTGGCTCTTATAACATCATCAAAGGTAATACCTGCCAGTCGGGGATATTTCTGAGATATAACCGGGGTTTCCATTATGGCCTCCATACGTTCCAGGGTTTTACGCCTTAGAATAACCACCTTTTCCAGTATATTCATATTCTCCTTCTGGTTGGCCACTTCCTCAAATGTATTCCTGACTTCCAGCCTTATACTTTTTTCCATCTGGCGTATCTCTATGATAAGTTTTTCGAGTCTGGCTTTTTCCTCATCCATGATCCCTTTAATACGATAGCCATCAAAGATAGGAAAGCTAAGACCAAATGAAAGTTCCCACTTATTTTTCCCTGGAACGGCCCCGCCTTCTTTACTCCATATGTCCTTATCATAGGCAAGTATTGTATCCCATGTCCTATTTTGTTGTTCCAACCTTATAGATGCGTCTTTATATTTATATAAAGCCCGTAACTCTGGTAAAAATTCCCACCACACTTCACCCAGTAATCGCTTTTGCCTTTCAAGCTGTCCTCGTAAATCTTGGAGTTCCACCCTGTTATCCATGGCCAGTTTTATGCACTCGTCCAGATAATATTCTTCGTCGGTAAAATCTCCTGTTATCAATAAAGCAGATTCTTCATCTGCTCCTATGATCTGAAGCAGTTCGGCTTTTCTGACCCTCAGTTCCCGGTTGAGTTCATTTATACGCAGTTCCTGCTGTGCAAGCTCAAGCTCAACATCCAGCAGATCAAGTTCCAGGGCCAGCTTGCCTTCAACTCTCTCCTCTGTCCTGGCTCGTTTTTTCTCAATCTCATCCCTTAGCACCAGTCTTTCTTTGATTTCATCCTGTATTAGAAGTATAATATAGAATGTACTTCGGGTTTGACTGACTACATTAATTTTAGCTGACTCTAATCCCAAAAGGGCAATTCTAAGCTGTTCCTGGGCTGCATCTATATTACCCGGCACTTCACCGAATCTCGCAAGCCTTTGTTCTGCATGTATTGTGCCGTTATAGCTTTTTGTCTCGTAATCGTTTTCATTTTTTATCCTGTCGTGCCAGGACGTAAAATCAACCTGTAAATATTCATCCGAGCGTACAGCCGTTAATCTGCCTTCGGCTTCGGATATATCCTGCTTTGCTTTTAGAATTTCCTCGTTATTCTTCAGGGCCATATCCACACATTCATCCAGACTAAGAGACAAACTACCGATAGCCAAAACCTCACCAGAAGTCATCATGAAAAACGTAAGGATCATAAAAGACATTGCAAACACCAACTTATACATAGCTTCCCTCCCTCTTAATATTTAAAGTGTTTATCTTCTGCTGAGTCTAACGGTAAGTATGGCTATACCAACTACAAGCAGTATCAAAAAGCCGATTAAAATAATACTGCCTGTTATATTTGTTTTACCGGTAATATGTATTCTTACATTTTTCTCAGGCGCTTCTATCTCCCGGTTATCTACCTCACATTCTGACAGAATCTGAACCTCTGTATCCCCTACGCTTACATCATCCGGTGGGATTATAGTTATATTTACCTCTTTTTCTTCCTGACGATTCAGAGACCTTACTATGTCTGGCTGTATTTCTGATTTCCAGCGATTGGATGGGAGTTCAGTAGTTATGCGTATATCCGATAAATCCCTTGTTCCTGTATTTTTAAGGCTGATAAGCAT
>WJIO01000167.1 GCA_014730235.1 Candidatus Poribacteria bacterium | reverse complement strand
ACCCTATAGCTCGAAGGCTTCGTTTCAGGGATCGTGATGGAGATGGTATAAATGATCGTTTTGTGGACAAAGATGGTGATGGTATTCGTGATGGTCGGAGAATAGGACGCTTTAAAGGGCGAATTAAAAGACGGATTGGTATTATAAAACGCCTGCGGGATAGGAGGAGAGATTGATCAGGTGGTATAGTACGCTGATCTGTATGTTAATATTTCTTTTTCTAACGGGAACTGCTTATTCTCAGGAGATACCCCTTGCAGCCCGTTTGATGCTTCATGGTGCTTACGCCGACAATATATTCCAGATCAAGGATGCACAGGAAGATTACGTGGGCATTACTGATCTGGACTTGCTTTATTCTTTAACTCCTGAACTTTCCCTTGGTTATTCCTTTAGCAGCAGCCTTTTTTATGAAAATTCCTCCCTTACCAACTACAGCAATCACTTGAGTTTTAATTACGAAAAATATATAAACGGTGATAAAGGCATTCTAAATATAGATGGTGAAATAAACAATCGGCAGAACACACCTGAGTATGACATTTATGACCGCAACCTTGCAGGTTTGATGTCTGATTTAAGCTACAGTATTTCAGACAGTATGCAGGGAAAATTTGACTACAAACTTCAATATCAGGACTACATGAATCTTGATAAGTTCAGCTTTCTGGAAAACTACGGGAGTTTGCAATTCAGCCGTTTCTTTGAAAGCCGGACAACACTCCAGCTAAATGCAAATCTTGGATATCGAAGCTATTATAATTATAGTGACGAAGGAAATGATAAAGCTCTTCAGACGACGTTTATACTTAAAATTGCTCAGTCTATCGCAGATCTCACCGGTATACAATTAAAATATATACACCATCGTATACCAATAATCCTGGATATAGAAGACAATAATGAAATCACAGAGGATAAACCTGTTAAAGATAATATAATATTTTATAGGAAAAACAGCCCTTTGAGAAACCGGTTAAATCAGCGTCCTATAATTAGAGCTTTGATAAGGTTAAATCAGGCAAGGTTAATGCTTAAAGGATTGTTTGCTGAAGATATGTATGAAACTCAGGGATTTTATACTGTGGAAGACTTTCTGAATAACGAATACAATTATTCAAGTAATGGCTATAATATAACTTTAAAGCATTTTGCCTCCTGGGGTATAAAGCTGGAAGGATCATTCAGCCGGGAAATTAGAAAATACCAGTTTAACGATCAAAGAGACTCCAACAAGGTTATAATGTTTAACTTTGAAAAAGAATTTATTCCTAATTCCTTTCCTGCTTTTACTTTGAATATCCAGATATATAACAGGAAAAACCAATCAACCCTGGCGATTTATGATTATTCTTTTAGCATATTTTCATTAGGTACTGAATTTGTGTTTTAAGTTTTATCTGATAATTAATAACTTTTTACTGCGACTGCTAGTATTGCCATTTTCATCAGTGGAAACTATACAGCAGAAATATATCCCTCCTGAGACTTTTTCTCCCATTTGGTTTGTTCCATCCCAGTTTATGTCCGTATTGGGCCCAAATTTACCCCCCGGTTCTCCTAAAGTGAAATATTCCTTATAAACCGTATTACCCATGGAGTCGTATATTTCCATTCTAGTATTGGCATTTTTGCTGAGGGTATATGTAACATTCAGATTTTTATCACGACCCGGGGCCATAGGATTTGGATAAAGCATCATTTTACCCAAAAGCATAGATGAAGAGCCTAATGTAATACTTCTGGAAATCACGTTATTCCTGCCATTGGTTTCAAATATATAGTAACCGGGGTTTACCTTAACCAGAACTTCATAATTACCCCATTCTGTTAGCTCAACTGATGTCTGTATACTGGCTGATTGATTTACTTCCAGATCAAATAAATCTTCTTTTATAAGTCTGGGTTCATGGGAAATAGGTTCCATAAGCCATACCTGCACAGGAACGCTTCGGGCATCGGCCTTGCCCAGATTGGCGATCCGTGCTGTAATTCTCACGCTTTCCCCCCGGGATGGATTTTCAGGGGATAACACCAGATCATCCTTTATTATGGCCAGATCAGGATGTGGTTCACTGCCTTCTGGATCTGCCAGACTACATAAAGTGCCTACTGCAATTCTTATCATACTGGAGGCCATATTGAAATTAAGATTGTCTATGGTATCGTCAACGGTGTGCATAATAGGGTAAAATTCCGGTGAATCGAAATTGGAATTATCTATACTTAATATGGCGTTCCATCCTTGTTCCCAGAAAGGTGCATGATCACTGTAGACCATTTCTGGATTGATTATTTTATGTAATTTCAAGGGCCCGATATTAAATTTGCTTTGAGTTGCCAGCATGGCATCAGCCAGCCACTCTGATTTTATATTGGTTATAACGTCAATATCCAGTTCGTCAGGATCATAGGAAATCATATCAAAGTTCAAAACCCCAACTATATCTTTATTTTCTTCCGATGCCTTTCTGGTATAATGTTTACTGCCATGCAGTCCCAACTCTTCACCGGAAAAGGTGATGAATTTAATGGTGTAGTCAAAATCATACTGACTTAATATCCGGGCAGCTTCCAGAACCGCCGCCACTCCCGAAGCGTTATCATTTGCACCGGGAGCAGGCATAGTCTTCCATTCCAGTTGCCAGTTGGGGGATTTGGACGCTACTGAGTCGTAATGGGCCGTTATAACAAAAATACTGGTGCTGTTAGGGCCGCTTCCCGGTAAAGTTGCCACTACATTACGCATCTGGTAATGCCCCTGAGTAAGGACTTCATGGGGAAACGAATCGTATTCTACATCCAGGCCGTAGCTTTTAAATTTATTGTAAATATATTCGGCTGCATTATCACAGGCGTCATCCGAAGGATCATCTGTTTCCGCCACTCTCAGAGAATAACGGCTTCTATATGCAATGCCTGGTTGATCAAGGTCGCGGTTTTCCTGTAGATCAAGGATAAATTGTTCTATTTCATTAACACTTACGGCATCTATGACTTCTTTAATTAAGACTGCATCCGCAGCATATTCCTCTTTTGTTTTGATATCCGGGGCCATCCAGAAACTGCGAGGTGATGATAACTTAATTTTCTTTGGAAGTAAAGCTATAGGCAGGCCCATAGTTATCAAATATCTTTCCATATGCGGCTCTATTTCCAATACTACAGAATCGCTAAATCTATATAATATATTACCCAATTCCGTCAATTCCTGGACATGGTAATTATCATATCCTGCTTTAACAAGGTAATATAAGCTGTTCTCTCTAAAATCACCCAGCAAAGTATAAGGAATATCCAGTAGCGCCAGGAAATCCTCATCTTCCTGAATTAAGGCAAAATCCTTTCCTATAAATCTTATATTCCTGAAGTTTTCCAGATTATTAGAATTTTCAAGTTTAACACTGACCAAAACTTCATGAGAATTGGAAATATTGCATAATACAGAAATTAACAGTAGAGATATAAACAAAATACATATATTCTTAGACATTTCTGCTCCTGATTTATTTTTTTATGATATTTGGTTTTTCCGGGTTTAGTGTGGTAAAGATAAGAGACTTCTTTATGCTGTCATTCCCGCTTCAAGCTTTTTGAAAAAGCTTGAAGCGGGAATGACAAGCTGAGGGAATTTTCAATTATAACCAAACTAAACCCGGAAAAACTGAATATTTTAGACCAAATTGAAAAAATGAAGAGACGTATATATAGGGATTGCCAGGTTAGATTATTTAGTTAAATATATCAATAATAGCTTAAAACTGCAAGCATAAAAATTATTTTCATGAGTCTAAAAATCCGAAGATTTACTTGACTTTTTATATACTCATGTGTATAATGTAAACATAAGAGATAGAAAGTAAAAATTATACTTATAGATAGAAACGAATTTATCGCAAATTAAGTTTATATAATATTCAGAAAGGTGGTGTCTTGATGCTTGCCGTGAAAAGTGAAATAAAACAATTGAATACGCATCATATTTACCACCTTGACCGTATATATTTATTCTGATATATCAGGAGGAAGTGGACTAGCTGGTAATTATTTAAAGCTTTATACTGCGCTTATATATTTAAGTCTTAAGGCCGTGAGTATGATGTGTTATTACTCACGGCCTTTTTATTTTAATTTTGGCAATTAATATTTTGATGGGGAGATCATAAATGAATCAGAGGACTAAAGCCGCTGCAGAACAAGCTTTAATAGACTTAATCAGAAAAAGCAAGAAAGAAAGGGATTATTACAAGGGAAGATTAATTAAAGCCGAGGGACTTCCTGCACCAAAACAGCATATGGTTTCAGCAGCCATGAAAAAACTCGACTGGTATAAAATTCAGCTTATAGATCTGGAGGGTGAACTGGAGATACTTCGTGAAGAACTTGAATTGGATTAGGATGAAGGATAAAGAGGAAGATTAGCATTGGCAAAGAAAAGAAAAATAAAGAATATGACCAGGGCACAGCATAAACAGGCCCTGGAACGTTCCGCTAATCTTCAGGCTGCGGCTGTAAGAGAGGCTAAAGGTCATGTTTTTCTACCAAAGTTAAACAGATCTACTGGCAAGAAAAGCGGTGATCTATACCAGCAGGTAGTAGAAGCTGGTCATAAAATTCTTGAGCGTTATCAGGAGTGCGGCAAAATTATAAAGGGTGATAAATACGATACAATCGTTTCCTATTACTCAAGAAAAGATATACAGCAGGCCATGTTTGATTACGCAAAGGGTAGAAAATTATCGATTGTTAGAACTTTCCAACCTATGTTCAATGGTTCTCAGCTTCGCAAGCCTGAGGACATACTGCCTATAATGATATTTTACTCCCAGGAGCGGCGATATTGGCCTTCAATGCATGGAACTGTTTCAAGATACGATTCTGTCATTGGTTCTGTGTGTGATTTAATTCTGGAAGTGGATTTTAAGAAAAGCAGAACCACTTCCTTTAATTTGGCCAGACCCATAGTAAATATGCTGTCTGACCTGGGTGTGGAGTTCCGGATCAAATTCAGTGGTCATGCCAGCCCTCACATTATAATTCCAGCAGAGGTTTTTCCTCCAGAATGGCGCAGGCCCGGAAAATATCGGGGATTATACGGGAAAATGCTGGATTTTTTCAAGGGTAAGCTCAAACAGCCTAAAACCCTGGACAGGTCTTTCAGAAACCCAAGACATTTCCTACGAATGCCATATTCCCTGAATGAAAGCACAGGGTTAGTGAGTTTACCCCTGGATATAGAGCAATACAGCCGGTTTTCGTGGGAGATGGCCCGTCCTGAGTTTGCGCAGGTCAAGGATAACTGGTGGCCTGTGTATGATGACTCATGTGATGGTATGAGGGAACTTATAGAGATAGTTATCGGGCAGAGAAAGCATATACCTGTCAGAAAGAAACGAAAAGAACTTGAGTTAAATCAAAACCTTCCCCCGGTGATGCCTTTTGTCCTTGGTGCACCGATAAAGATGGGTATAATAAAAACAGGTGAACAGATTGCGGAAAATGGCATATCCCTTTTGAATGATACTGATATACAAAATACAGTTAAAGCTGTATCAGATCATGAGGATGAAATCAATGATCAGAATATACAGCTTGCCCTTCGCTGGGCAAAACACACTGATGCCATAAAGCATTATTCCCGGCCGGATGTGCAGGAATTTATGTGTAACCATCTTGAAGAACGATGTATGCTTTTAAAGGGTACAGACGAATATATAACCATAGATGGTGATTCCACCTGTATTCCAGCTTTAGCGGCGTATATGGTGGGCGGCGGTGTAACTCCTTTTTTTCGATGCACCAATGCCCGTTATGATTTTGATTCAGGGGATATGAAAGCCTGTGATATTGTTTTGACATCAGATCTTGATTCAGCCGAAAGCCTATCAACGTATTTGCAGAATATGGATTTACCTGCTTATGCTATGTATGATGGTAGTGATATTATAAGATTTGTTTTACCTTTTGATATTTTGGATACGGTGATAAAACCAGGATTTCCATTATCAAGGTTTTCATATCTGGCTATGAAATTGAAACAACAATTAAGGCAAAATCTCGGGAATAAAGCCAATATAAAAGTATCTTTATATGAGGAATGCTGTCCTGTACCTTATTCTGTATCTGAAGATGGCATGGGTATTAATGGCATTTTTTGTCTGGAATATGCTCGGAACTTAACGCGGGATGATGTATCAATTACCAAATATATTCAGTTGGAGGAAATAGAATCCATGATAAGTTTTAATAGAGAAAACAATTTCAAATTACTTGAAAGCTTAATTTCCTGAAAGGAGGCGATTCTCACAAAGAGTATTATGATAGAAAAAACAACAGAAGAAAAACAAGGTCTTGTTATCAGAGCACAAACAGGAGTTTACTATGTTAGTTATGACGGTCGCATTATTGAATGTACTCTAAGAGGCAAAGTAAAACGTGAATTTCAGGCAGAAGATGGCACCAACTTTTATAAAGACCCGGTAGCTGTAGGTGATAAAGTTATTATAACCACAGCCGAAAGCGAAAAAGGTGCTATTGAAGAAATCCTACCCCGAAAATCAAAACTCTCCAGAACTGCTCCCGGCAGTTACATTAAGATTAAATCCAAACAAACTCGCCTGCCAAAACGCATGAAATCATCAGATATAGCACATAAGCCCGTATCCCTTGAACAAATAATAGTAGCTAATGCTGATCATCTGCTGATTGTTTTATCCACAAAAAATCCAGGATTTAACGCACAGCTTCTGGACAGATTTCTGGTAGTTGCAGAAGCCGGAGAACTGGTTCCGGTGGTCTGTGTAAATAAAATGGATTTAGTAAATGAAAAAGATAAAAATAAGCTGTTAGAAGAAACAAAGGTATATGAAGATATAGGCTATAAGGTGATCTATTCCAGCGCTTTGAAAAAAGAAGGTCTGGATGATTTAACTGACTTGTTAAAGGATAAATTAACAGCCCTCGCTGGACCATCAGGCGCGGGTAAATCCACATTGTTAAATGCTATACAGCCAAACCTTAAGCTGCGTACCAACGAAGTCAGCGATAAAACCAGCAAGGGAAAGCATACTACCACCAATGTAGAACTTCACTCTCTGGATATGGGGGGATATGTGGTGGATACCCCGGGGATTCGGGAATTAGGCTTATGGAATATCTGGAAGGAAGAACTACATAACTTTTTCCCGGACATAAGTCCTTATGTAACCCAATGCCGATTCTCCGACTGCTCCCATCATGATGAGCCGGGATGTGCTGTTTTAGAAGCTGTTGAAGATGGTAAAATAGCAAAATCCAGATACAAAAATTATCTGAAATTATACCGATCAGCTTCTTCAGGAGAAGAAGTATCTGAGAAATTTTCAGACAGGAGAGCCAGACGCAAGTAATGAATAAAGGTAAGGGAAAAGATAGAAATCGTAGAAATGCTGCTGTAACGGCTTTTGGACTGGGAGGATTATCTGGTAAACACGATAATACTCCCATTTATCAGAGCAGTTTCCAGGAGGGGGATATGGATTGGCTTGCGAAGGAATATCAACGACGCAGTCAGCGCGATCCATCCCTCCGTCTGGAGGATTTTGCGGCTCATTATGGTATTTTGGCTGATGAAATTCGTTTATATATACCTGATCTCAGTCGGGATATTGACCGAAATGTAATTTTATGGCATGGAACAACATTATCCTGCGCTAAGTCTATACTTGAGGAAGGTTTCCGGGTTAAAAAATCAAGGAAAGAACGAAGGATTTTCTTCGCTTCCAAAACCAAAATTCCCGGAAATATAGCCATAATGCGTTCCCGAAATAAAAATGATAAACCTGCTATTCTTAAATGCTGTATAAGTCTTAATAAGTACAGCAATTTTGAGCGTCGCGGTAATGATGTATATGTTTTTAACTATGAACGCATAGATAGTGATGTTGTTATAAGGGTTGATGGTCTTAAAAGAGAAGATATAAAAAAATCTTTTAAAAAAGAGAAAGTAAACAAATCGGAAATAACAGACATAGCACTGACCTTTAGCTCCAGCCCAGCCGCTATCTCCTACTGGATTAATACATGCCTGGGGTTAATTGATGAAGATACTGTATATGAATCTAGTCCAGTCGTGGGAAAAACAAAACAGTGGCTTGATCAGCAGCTTGGATCAGGCAGAACAGGTATTGTTCCAGAAGATGAACTGCTGAGTTGCGTAATGTCTATGCTTTAATTTTTATCCGACTCTATAACACATCATTTCATGTATCTCTTGTAATATAACCCAGTGTTTTATAGTTCACCTCAGACGCATCCTTTATTTTGTAATGATTAGTTCTTTAAACATATTTTAATGGATGCGTCTTCTTTTTGGCCAGTATAGTATAATTCTTGTCATATTTTCACATGGTTTTGTTGGGGATAATATTTTGGTGCTAAGTTTCAGGCATGGGTAAAGCCGATTTGTGGGGAGTGATTTTATCTTCATTAACGATCATGCTAAAGCTAAGGGAATATTATGCCGATAGTATCTATATAATGTAAATATATTTATGTTTACTGGGCAAGGTTAGATTTTATCAATCTGGGTTATGAAAACTCAGCTCAATATGGGATCATTAAGATGAAAGAAGATACTATTCGCATTTTGCTGATCGAAGATAACGATGATTATTACCAAATAATAGAAATAATGCTTGTCAGAGAATTGGGTCCAAATTTTGAGATTGATTGGTCGGAGTCGTTAAAATCAGGGATTGAAAATTTAAATTCAGGAAAATATGATGTTATACTGCTGGATTTGTCTTTGACCGATAGCTGGGGATTGGATACTTTTACAGAAGTTTATAAAAATGCTTCAGAAACGGCTATTGTTGTATTATCCGGAATTGATGATGAAAATATAGCCACTGAGGCAGTGCATAAAGGGGCACAGGACTATCTGGTTAAAGACCGGGTTGACGGTAAACTCCTGGCCCGCTCTATAAAATATGCCATAGAAAGAAAAAATATTGCGGAAGAATTAAAAAGAACAAATTTAAGACTCAGGGAATCACAGGAAAAACTTAAGCAGTGGAATAAGGAACTGGAAAAGGAAGTAAAAAAACGGACACAAGACCTTACAAAAGCTAATGAGGAACTGGAACAGGCAAACAAGATTTTGAGAAAGCAGGATAAAGAAAAAACGGAATTTCTTAGAACTGTGGCCCATGATCTAAGAACACCTCTTACATCCATAAGGGCTTATGCCGATATGGTTCTCATGTATAGAAATGAATCCCAGGAAACCCATGAGGAATTCCTCAATATTATTATTCACGAATGCGTAAGATTGAGTAATCTAGTAAATAACCTCCTGAATCTTGAACTTATTAAATCGGGAAAAATGGATTATGATATGCAACCGCTGGATTTGACCAGCCTAATAGACCATATAGTTTCTGTGTTTCAAGGTCAAGCGGGTAATCTTAAAATATCCCTGGAATCCCATATACCCGATGATCTGCCAATGGTAAATGGTAACCAGGACAGGTTAAGCCAGGTAGTATCAAACCTGATCAGCAACGCAGTTAAATTTACCCCTCCGGGAGGGAAAATAAACGTCAAACTAGAAAAGAACGATGGTGAGATCTTAGTTTCAGTAAGTGACACAGGAGTGGGAGTTCCCGAGGAATATCACAGTAAAATATTTGAAAAATTCGGCAGAGGTAAAATGGAAGGTGAAACAGTAAAAGAAGGCGTTGGCCTGGGACTTGCCATAGCAAAAAAGATAGTGGAACAGCATAATGGTCGAATATGGGTTGAAAGCCCTGGGCGGGGTAAGGGAAGCACCTTTACTTTTACATTACCTTACAGGGTAAGGAGAGAAAAAATTTTAGTTGAAAAATGATATCTGATATTTCTAAAATTAACTAAAACCAGATATTGCAATGCTTAAAGAGACACTAGCAAATAAAAATGCTATCAGGCTGTCATTCCTGCTTCAAGCTTTTTGAAAAAGCTTGAAGCAGGAATGGCATAGAACTATATTCTTTGAGCATTTTCATCTGTTTCTTCATGCTGAATTCTTATAAACATTGGTGTTAGAGATTTTTTAGAATTCTCAGTGATATTTATTTTTCGCTCAATTTATCATAGTGTGTAGTAGCTTAAAATTGCTCATAAATTACTTATTTATTTTGTTAGAAAATGCTGGCGGCTAGTAATAAGGAGAGATTGATGTTGAATAAATCAGAAATTCCTGATTTGCATACACTTATTTCCAGAAGAGAGCTGGTTTATTTTCTTGATCAGATTAATGTTATATTCCCCGGGGAAATCTCGGTTCTTGACAGCGAAGGCGGCATCATATATGAAAATGGTCATGTAAAAGACCAAACTGATCTGGATATTAAACCAGAAACTGAATTTATTAGCCACCCGTTTAATATTACTAATGGTTCTTCAGGTTCAATAGTCGTAAGTATAGATGAAAATACACAAAAGGAAACGCTGAAAGATAATGTTGCGACGTTGGCAAAGATGATTTCTGATAAATTGGAGCAGGAACTTAAATCGGATAACCTGGCTTCGGAAATTATCAACATCTACCAGGAACTTAATCTTCTATATGAATTAGGTGAGTTACTCAGCAGTGTTCTGGATGCAAAAGAAATATGCAGGATAGTTCTAGATCAGGCTGTAGATATTATTAATCCAAAATCCGCCTTTGTTATGCTTATAGAGCCTGATACAGATGAACTTGTTATGACAGCATCCATGGGCATTGATAATAAATTTAAAGACCTGCGGTTACAGATGAAAGAGAGTATATACAGCAAAGTTATTCGCAATGGTTCCCCAACCGTTATTGATGATTTGGAGAAGTATCCTGAATTGCAGGACAAAATATCAAAAGATAATGATCTATTTACCATACCTATAATGGTTGTACCAATAAATATTAAGGAAAAGGTTTCTGGAATCATCAGCATGTCCGAAAAGGAAAATGGGAAGAAATTTACCACTGAGGATACCAAGCTGATAACGGCCATGGCTTCTCAGGCTGGAATGTCTCTGGGTAATGCAAGGCTTTACGAGGAGCAGAGGGAGATGTTCCTGGGAACTGTAGAGACTCTGGCAGCTGCTGTTGAAGCCAAAGATCCTTATACAATCGGTCACTGCCGACGCGTGGCTGAATATGCCGTCCTTATAGGACAGGAATTGGGTTTACCAGAAGGTGAGGTAGCAGACCTGCGTCTTGCTGGTATTCTTCACGATATTGGTAAGATAGGCATTTCAGGTTTAGTATTGAAGAAACGAGGCGGTTTGTCCAGATCAGAACATGAGAAACTGAAAAATCACCCAGTAAAAGGGGCGGAAATAATAGGTCGTATGCAGCATATGAAAAACATCGCCCTCTGGATTAAGCATCATCATGAATGCTACGACGGCTCTGGTTATCCCGACGGACTGAAGGAAGAGGAGATTCCCTTACACTCACGAATACTTGCTTTAGCTGATGCCTATGATATATTAACCTTGAGCAGAAATTATAATGCACGTTACCCATATGATATACCCATTGTAAAACTACATTTAAGCTCTGGAAATCAGTATGATCCTGCAATAGTGGATATATTTCTGAATTTGGTAAGGGAAAATGGCTATAAAAAATACCTGGATGAATACAATAAAAACCCGGATAAGGGTGGTATGAAACTTAACCGAGTAGCTTATTACCGTATAGACAGTGAAATAATAAATATTTTAACTCAGGAAGCTCAGGGAAAGGCTTTATCGGAGGATGAACAGCAAAGGCTTCAGGAACTCAGAAAATCAGTACTTCGGTAGTAGTTAGGAGGCGTATTTTTATGGATAGAGCAGGCAAGATAATAGTAATAGACGATGAATTTTTTATATCAAAATCCCTATCATTTATTTTTGAAAAAGAGGGCTATGAATGCCTTGTGGCAGGTAACGGAGAAGAAGGACTGGAATTAGTTAAGCAAGAGAAACCGGATCTTATATTTCTGGATATAAGCATGCCTAAAATGGACGGTTATCAGGTATGCAGGGAAATAAGAGAAGATCCGGACATCGAAAAGACTTATGTAATTATGCTTACAGCAATGGGGCAGGAATCCGACCAGGTGGCAAGCCTGGAAGCCGGGGCTGATGAGTATATGTTAAAACCCTTCGATCCCCGGGCCGTTAAAAAACGGGTTACAGAAATACTTGAGTAACGATAATTTAAAAATAAATACTGATATTTCTAAAATTAACTAAAACCAGATGTTGCAGTGCTTAAAGAGACACTAGCAAATGAAAATGCTATCAGGCTGTCATTCCTGCTTTCGCAGGAATGACATAGAACTATATTCTTTGAGCATTTTCATCTGTTTCTT
>WJIO01000166.1 GCA_014730235.1 Candidatus Poribacteria bacterium | reverse complement strand
GTCTTCAGTAGGTTTATGCTCTTTTGTGTCTATCACAACCCGAAGGAATGGTGAATTAAATAACTGGCAAATTTCAATATATCTTTTCAGGTGTTCATGATTTATACCCTGGGTTCCTACTTCTATGTCTATATTCTGGTTTTCTGCCTCCTGTTTCAGTTGCTTAAGTTCCTGATCCGAGAGTTTGTCCAGCGGCAGGTTATCGGCTATCTGTAAAACTTCTACGCCCAATTCAAAAGCCTTGCCCATTAAATCCATTGCCTTCATAGGCTTTTCAGGGAGATTACCCGGTATACCCACAGACCATGTATATGTGTAAGAACTTATGCCTAGTTTCATTATATTTCCTTGTGTTAATCGATGCCTTTTACTATTGCTTGAACTTGTTCCATAACGTTCTCCGGTTCAAATACCTTTTTCCAATCAGGCTTAAAGATATTTTTCTTCGCCCTTTCCATCATAAGTCTTGCGCCATCGGAAACTACAGCATCTATATAGTTAAAAAGAATACCTATGGTTACATTCATATGTCCCATAAGAAAATCCTTTGCCGCTTCAGGTGGAACACCGCGCTTTATAACTTCGTCCATAGTCTCCCGGACTACCGACATGCAGGTCAATACCACTGTTTCAGCCATAGCTGGTTCAAGCAGAACCATCTGGTCTACTGTAATGCGATGAGAATTCATTACCGGGGCAAACATGTTACAGGCAATGGATTCACCCAATTTATAATCCTTTTCGGGGCCTTGCATTAATGCGCAGACTATATTTTGCTTTGCCTTGGTTCCGCCGAAAAAATCTTTTCTTAATTCCGGATCTGTCTCGTCATTTATAAGCGGCGGATGGCATGGATGAGTGACAAAATATGATATATCATCTCTCTTAGGAAGTTCACCGGCATGAGGAGCAGCCGGATCAAGACAAATAATCATGGTCCCACTTTTCAGAGATGATATTATGGATTTGGCTACTGCTCCTATAGCAACATCAGGAACGGCCAGAACGATAACATCAGCTTTTCTGGCGGCTTCATCCTGCTCTGTTGGTA
The DNA here is from genome assembly GCA_014730235.1 of Candidatus Poribacteria bacterium. GTDB lineage: Bacteria > Poribacteria > DTPJ01 > DTPJ01 > WJIO01 > WJIO01. The sequence goes on along the minus strand of WJIO01000166.1, from coordinate 31,134 downwards.
AAATTCCTCTTTCCTGTAAACGGGATCTCCCTACTTCCCCGGCTTCAACGTATATCAATTCATATTCGTCATGTTTTGCCAGATTATTGCTTATCCGAGTGCCCATCTTACCGGCTGCGCCGAATATGGCTATCTTTATCATGAATTTTCCTCCTGCCTTAGAGATTTATTCGTCTTCACCTTTATGAAGATGTCCTCTGCGTTTCTTGCCTCTCAGATTGCTTTCGATCCATATCTGGGTATATGGTGCTTCGATAATTTCAAGAATAGCGTGTTCATCACCCATTTTTGTGCATACTATGTCACCTTTTTCAACTATATATTCTTTACCTTCGGTCATAACTCTTGCTTTGCCCTTAACGACAAACCAGAATTCCTCAGCATCGTGAAAATGCAGTTCTACAGCACCATCTTTATCTCGTGTAGAACATCCCATAGCGTTAATTCCACCCCGGACTTTTGCCCATTCCGGGGCTTTTTCCGTTCCAAAATCTTCCTGCTTTATTATCGGCATAAAATACCTCCTGAATAAAAACTATAGACAAAATGTGTTTTTTGTTATATATTCCAATTCTAGCAGTATTTATTGTATAATTCAACAGATATAAATAAAAGGGATTACAAATGACCAGAGATGAAGCTATGAAATTGGTAAAAGCCAATGTTAAGAATAAAAACTTGATCAAGCACATGATCGCAACAGAAGCATGTATGCGGGAACTGGCAAAACATTTTGGCGAGGATGAAGAGTTGTGGGCTTTGACGGGTTTGATCCATGATGTGGATTATGATAAAACATCCGACGATTTCTCAAAACACGGTGTTATGGGCGCAGAGATTCTGGAAGAACTGGGTGCGGATGATCGGATAATATACGCGGTTAAATCCCATACTGGTTCTGTAGAGACCAAAAGCCTTATGGATAAAGCCTTATTCGCTGTTGATCCCCTTACTGGATTGATAGTCGCCGCTGCTCTTATGCACCCAACAAAGAAGCTGGAAAATGTTGATACTCCGTTTGTGATGAACAGGTTTAAAGAAAAACGTTTCGCGGCTGGTGCTAACAGGGATAATATCAAAACCTGCGAAAATATCGGTCTTTCCCTTGAGGAATTTATTACCATATCCCTGAAAGCTATGACCAGCGTTGCTGATGATCTGGGTTTATAATGGAGGTTATATATGGGTAATTACAAAGTCGGAATAATCGGTTGTGGCGGAATTGCCAGAGACCATGTAAGAGCTTACAGCAAAATACCAAATGTTGAAATTATAACCGGCGCAGAAGTTGATTCAGAGAGAAGGGAGAAATTTGCGGAAGATTATAATCTCAAAACTTCGTATGAAAGCTATGATGAAATGCTGGATAAAGAATCTCTCGATCTGGTGAATGTCTGCACCTGGCCCAAAACTCACTATGATGCCGTATGCAAAGCTGCTTGCTCAGGTGTTAAAGGCATAATGTGCGAAAAACCTATGGCAACAAATCTCGATGAAGCGGATAAGATGCTTGAGGCATGCCGGGAAAATAATGTCCGTCTGGCTATAGGCCATCACCACAGATTCGATCCCCAATTGGTAAAGGCAAAGGAATTAATAAACGAAAAGGTGATAGGTGAATTAGTGCTTTTGTGGGGGCATTGCAGCCTTGATCTCCTTAATAACGGCTCTCATGTGGTGGACATGATAAACTTCCTGAATAACGATCAGGAAGCCAAATGGGTGATGGGTCAGATTGATACAAGAAACAAACGCAAGGGCTATGTAAATCATCCCGATATGGTAGCAGAGGACATGGCCTTAGGCAGAATCTTTTATAAAAACGGAGTTCGGGCAACGGTGGAATTAGGTGAATTTGCACCTCAGACCTGGCAGTTTCATGCTGTTGGAACAGATGGCATAATTGATGTAAATGTTCCCGATGGTCCATCGTTAAGATATATGTCAACAGACACAAACGGATGGGTTGTGCCGGAACTGGAATCATGTGATCCCAGAAATGCCGAGATGGTTGAGTTAATCAAAGCAATAGAAGAGGATAGAGAACACATATCCAGCGGCAAGGTAGGACGCAATGGCCTGGAAATAATTATGGCCGTATTTGAATCATCCAGAAGCCGTCGGTTAGTTGAGCTACCTATGGATGTTAAGGATAATCCCTTAGAAAACATGATGAAATAACGGAGGATAAAATGGCTGTTAAAACATGTTTAATGATTGGTGCTGGTGGAATGGCCGGCGGATGGATCAGCAGATTTACAGAGAAATTCAGTGATCGTATAAAGATAGTCGGACTGGTGGACGTTGATGAAAATATACTCAAAACCCAGGGGCAAAACCTTGGTTTAAACGATAAGCAGTTATTCACAAATTATCTGGATGCCATTGAAGATGTAAAATCCGATTTCTGTGGTATTGCCTCACCTCCTCAGTTCCACAGCCCTCAGGCCGTAGCGGCTATGGAAAAAGGTATGCCGGTTATCTGTGAAAAACCCATAGCGGATAATCTGGATGCAGCAAAAGCTATGGTTCGCACAGCGAAAAAGACCGGGCTGCCATGCGCAATCATACAGAATTATCGTTATTCTCCCAACAAGCAGGAATTAGTGAGAATCCGGGATGAGGGAGAACTGGGAAGATTACAACATATAGTCGGTAGATATGCCTGCGATTACAGGAAATACGGTGCATGGGGTAGAGCATGGCGGCATGACATGGATTTCGGTCTGCTGTTTGAAGGATCAGTCCATCATATGGATATGCTCAGGTTTCTCTCAGGTGGAAATTGTGAGGTTCTTACCGGATTTGGGTGGAATCCCGAATGGTCAAGCTTTAAGCATTATTCCAGCGGCATGTATCTGATGAAAATGGATAACGATATTCACACACTATACGAGGGAAACAGTTCTGCCGCCGGGATTATTAACTGCTGGCACAGCGAATATTACAGGGCGGAATTTGAGGAAGGTACAGTAGAAATTGATCAAGGAATACAGATGAGAATCCACAAGGCAGGGGAAGATACCAGATTATATGATGCACCATCAGAACCTCTAAGCGGTCGCGAATTTATATTTGCTGGTCATGATTATCTTTTCCATGAGTTCCTCAACTGGCTTGACGGTGGCGAACCTTCAGCAACTCGTATTGAGGACAATATCCAGAGCTTTACTATGATAATAGCCGCTATGGAAACCACTCTGGATGGTGAACCAAAAAGAATAGCTGATTATCTTGGTGATATATAAAATGGAAAAACGAATTCTTGGTAGAACGGGTTTGGAAGTCAGTGTTTTAGGAATGGGTGGTTTATTCGTTTCCAGCATCGGGGGTAGAGGGCAGGACGAAGCTAATAAAGCCGTTCGTCTTGCCCTGGAATCAGGAGTTAATTACGTTGATACTGCCCCGGGTTATGCAAATAGCGAGGAAGTGTTGGGAATAGCTTTGGAAGGCGTTTCGCAGTCCTATTACCTTTCTACAAAGCTGGGTGGCAGACCACAACCTTTTGATCCCAAAGACAAAGATGCCTTGAAATGGTCTGTTGACGAAAGTTTAAGATTGCTGAAACGCGACTATATTGATATTCTTTTAATTCATGAACCTGATCGTCCCGGTCAATACGACTGGTGGGATGACTACGATAATTTTCACGGCCCTGTGTGTGAAGTATTGTCTGAGCTTAAAGAGCAAAAAATTATCAAATTTACAGGCTTAGGAGGTACAACGGCTTATCAACTGCCCCATATTATGGCTACCGGGGAATACGACGTGGTGCTGACGGCGTTTAATTATAGTCTTCTATGGCGTGAAGCCGAAATATCCATACTGCCGGAAGCAAAAAAACGGAACATGGGGATTGTTGTTGGCTCTCCGCTACAGCAAGGCGCGCTGGCCAGAAGATATGAGGAAGTTAAAACCGGTGCATGGTGGTTAAGCAAACCGCGACAGGATCAATATAAGCGTTTATACGGTTTTCTTGATGAAATTAATATGTCACTACCGGAAACATGCCTGAGAATGGTTATCTCCAACCCTCACATATCCACAGTTTTAATGGGTGCAAGGTCAGTGAAAGAGGTGGAACAGAACGTAAAATCGGTAGAAGCAGGCCCGTTACCTCAGGATATTCTGGACGAATTGCAGGATATTGCAAATATGGTTCCATTTCGACCTTTTGAAGAACCTTTCGGGTTACCCTTTGGACAACAATATAAAGGGCCGGGGCACGCCTAGGATTAAGGGATTAGGGTTTAGTCATTAGGGGATAGGGATTACTTTATTAAAATTGCATACAATAAGGGAGTGTTTATACATGATCAGTGAGGTTGTAGATTTAAGAGAAGCTGAATGGCTGGATTTGCTGCGGGAAATTTGCCCGTTTTCATGGGGTTATCTGTCCTGCGAATCAAAATATCATACTGTCCGTCTGGCCAACGCTTTACGCTGGTATTGGGCAAGTATGCCTGCCATAATAGAATCTGATGATAAAATAGTAGGAAGGATAAAATCCGGGGGAATTGCAGGATTTGCTTTCAGTTCCGGTATTTTCTACAGCGGCGATAAAGCTGAGGAGTTGAAAAGAGAATATCCCCAATGGTCAGATCACCTGGATGAATTGGTTATCCACTGGAAAAAGTGGACTCCCGGCAGTCGTATGAGCTATCCAGAGGATGAACGTTTCATGAGTGGTCAAAACGTTTACTGGGCTGGCTGGGGTGGTCATGGAATACTAGGTTTTGACCAGCTTCTGGCCCAGGGGACGGATGGCATACGCAAAACGATCCGCGACTATAACGAAAGTGAAACTGACCCTGAAAAACATGCTTTCAGAAAAGCTTTACTCATAGTCTGTGATGGCATAGATGCCTTTGCTGAAAATTATGCGAAACATGCGGCTGAAATGGCAGAAGATGAAACCGACGAACACAGGCAAAGTCAGCTCAAAGACATTTCCCAGCGATGTTCCCATACACCCAAAAACGGAGCGCGATCATTCCCGGAAGCCTTGCAGACTTTCTGGTTCATACATCTTCTTGATGGAACAGATTCACCGGGACGCTTTGACCAGTATATGTATCCATACTATCAGCGTGATCTGGATTCAGGAAAAATTAATATGGATGAAGCCCAGAAATGGATGGATCACCTGTGGAAAAGATTTAATGATACTCGCTCATGGAATGTCTGTATAAGCGGAATCCGTCTCGACGGAACAGACGGAACAAACGACCTGACCTTTATGGCCATGGAAGCCACAAGACGTATCCAGAAAGTAGCTCCTAACCTGTCTTTAAGGCTTCATAAAAACTCCCCACCGGAAGTATGGGAAAAAGCTCTGGAAGTCATAGAAACCGGCGTTGGTATGCCTGCTCTTTACAACGATGAAACACTTATACCGGCTATGATGCGCTATGGAATTACTCAGGAAGATGCCAGGGATTATGCCATGAATGGATGCAGTCAGGTGGATATTCAGGGTAAATCACACATGGGTTTGGAAGATGGTGAGATGAACTTGGCCAAGTGTCTGGAACTGGCCCTGCACGATGGTTTTGACCCCAACATAGAAAAGCAAATAGGCCCTCATACTGGTGATCCCAGGGGTTTTGACAGCTTTGACCAGTTGTGGGAAGCATACCAAGCCCAGGTGGAATACTTCAGCAAGCGTCTTACTGATGCAACAAATATCTTCCAGAAAGCCCATGGTGAAACTTCCCCAAACTTAATCAGATCTCTTTTAATCAAAGACTGCATCGAAAAAGGGGTTGATTTCAAAAGGGGCGGTCCCAGGTATAATCACGGCCAGATATTAACTCAGGGGATAGCAAACACGGCCGATTCTCTAGCGGTAATAAAAAAGCTGGTGTTTGAGAAAAAGCGTATAGACATGGAAGAGCTTCTGGATGCAATAGATAACAACTTCCCCGATGAATCATTCCGGCAAATGCTGATAAAGGAATCTCCCAAATTTGGTAACGATGAAGACTATGTGGACGAATTTGCGGCAAAAATTATAGACCACTTTTATAACCATCTCAACACATACAGGACATGGCGGGGTGGAATTTTTGGCGGCGGTTCTATCGTATTCACCAGAGCTGTATCTTTTGGTTCAAAGGTTGGTGCGACTCCCGATGGAAGAAAGGCCTATACACCTTTAGCCGATTCAGTAGGCCCAACCCAGGGCCGGGATGTAAAAGGCCCAACAGCCGTCTTTAGTTCAGTAGCCAAAGTTCCCCAGGTACTGGCCCAGAGTGCTTATGTCCTTAACGTTAAATTTACACCTGATATTGTCAGAGAAAACAGGGATAAGATTATATCTATGTTCCAGACATACTTCCGGCAGGGAGGTCAGCAGATACAGGTAAATGTCGTAGACAAAGAAACTTTGCTGAAAGCAAAAGAGAAACCGGAACAGTATACCAATCTCATTGTTCGGGTGGGCGGCTTCAGTGATTACTTTGTCCGATTATCTCCTGCCTTGCAGAACGATGTTATTTCAAGAACAGAGCAAGGATTATAATTTTGGCTCTTACGGGTTTGATGTGGTGATAGTTGAAAATTCTCTCAGCTTGTCATTCCTGCTTTCGCAGGAATGACAGCATAAATAAGTTTTTTTATCTTTACCAAGTTAAACCCGGAAGAACCAAAAATTTTAACCTACTAAATTGGGACAGGTACTTTCGGAGAATGATTATTTACAATATTCTGTTTCTGTGCTAATATTATATTAATATATTAATTTTTATTTAGTGTTTTTTTTTTGAGTTTTTGATCAGAACAATTGCTCTATTTCAGGAGGTTATATGATGAGAGGTGTTAAACTCTTTTCCGCAGTTTTGACGTTAGTATTGGCTATGGGATTAGGGTTACGCGCCGATGTTGTAGAATTATTTGACGAAGGTGAGGATATTCTGGATAAGATGACAAACCAGGATACTGCCACCGCAATAGAAATTTCAGAAGACGAATTTTTCAACGGGGAAATATCCGTCAGGCTTGAATCGGATGCCGCTGTCAACAACGGTCAGAAATATAATCCCAACGTACCGGGATGGGGATACAGCATCGTCGAAGACCCGTCTGATGAAATGGAAATGCGCTGGATTCTTTTTGCATGGAAAAAAGACGGCGGCGAAGGTATGATGATCCAATTCCCTGACGGTGGAAGCTGGGGAGTCCAGACCAACGGAGGTCGATACTTCGCAGGAGTTAATAAAGCCACCTGGCCAGGAATTCAGGTTTCCGACGAAGCGCCGATAGAATGGGAATACCATATAAGAGATCTTTTCGAGGATTTCGGTGAATTCAACCTTTCCGGAATGGCCCTGACTCAGTTTGATAACGTTGGGTATTATGACTCTATATATTTGGCATGGACTGAGGAGGAACTGGAACAACTGGTAATGGGTATTATGCCTGTTGAACCACAGGACAAACTTACGTCTACATGGGGCAAAGTTAAATTTGCTGAATAAAACCAATTTTGTGGTTTTGAAATAAATTAAACTAACACTGACTGATATTTCTAAAATTAACTAAAACCAGATGTTGCAGTGTTTAAAGAGACACTAGTAAATGAAAATGCTATCAGGCTGTCATTCCTGCTTCAAGCTTTTTGAAAAAGCTTGAAGCAGGAATGACATAGAAATATATTCTTTGAGCATTTTCATCTGTTTCTTCATGCTGAATTCTTATAAACATTGGTTTTAGAGATTTTTTAGAATTCTCAGAACTGATTTTTAAGTAGTTTTCAAAAATGATTACTAAGTTTTCAGATGCGCTAAAAATTCCCCTCACCCCATTTATAAGAGGGAATAATGGGCAAATCCCATTAGGAAAAAGTTGAAAATATTTATTGAGAATTACTTATTCGTATACAGGGCAGCTAAATTAGCTGCCCTAAATTTTGAATATACACATTTCTGTTCTAAATGGAAGGAAACCCGGAAATATGCCATCTAAAGTTAAGGACAGAGCCATCACCATCAAGTCTTTACTGGTCGCTTTAATTCTTATACCCCTTAACTGCTACTGGATAATCCAGGTGGAGATCATCTGGTATTCAGGACATCCAACGTGTATATCTCTTTTTCAGAACGCCGTTTTCAGTCTGTTGGTTGTGTCTGTAATGAGTTTGCTTCTTAAACGTCTGAGAATATTGAGATTTTCAGAAGGTGAATTAATATTTATATATATAACAGTTGTCATGGCTTCGTCTGTGGCTTCTCACGATCTGATGCAGATACTTGTACCAACTATCCCACATCTTTCCCAGTATGCGACACCGGAAAACGAATGGATGGAGCTTTTCGGTAATCATATCCCTGAATGGCTTGCTATAACAGAGGAAAAACCTGTTATAGGCTACTATGAGGGTGAATCAACTTTTTATACAGCAGAACGGGTTAAGGCATGGCTATCCCCTATAATATGGTGGTCACTTTTCATATTTGCCATGTACTGGATAATGCTGAGTATAAATACATTATTCAGAAAGCAGTGGACGGAAAACGAAAAGCTGTCATATCCCATTATCCAGTTACCCCTGGCTCTGGTTCAGGCGGAGAGATCCAATATATTTAAGAATAAGATGTTATGGCTTGGTTTTTCAGTGGCTGCGGCATTAGATTTACTAAACGGTATAGGTTACCTTGTGCCATCTGTGCCTGTTATTCCTGTTAAATTACATGACATAGGCAAATATTTTAATGAGCGACCTTTTAACGCTATGGGCTGGACTCCTATATCTTTTTACCCCTTCTCCATAGGGCTTTCGTTCTTTATGCCCCTGGATCTGGCTTTTTCCACATGGTTCTTTTACCTGTTTAGAAAGATGCAGATGGTCTTATCCAGCGCAATAGGCTCATCATCTCTGGGTGGATTTCTGGGCAGTACCCAGATCGCGCGGTTTCCATATTTATCTGAGCAATCAGCCGGGGCTTTTATTGTGCTATTTGGTGTGGCTATCTACCTGTCCCGAAGGCATTTAAGACAGGTATTCTCCCGACATCCGGATGATAAAGAAGAGCCTATAAGGTATGTAGGGGCTTTTGCCGGGATATTGCTGGGAATGGCTTTTATTACATTTTTCTGCCTGAGGGCAGGAATGGATTTATGGGTTGTATTATTATTCTTTTTCCTTTATTTTGCCATTTCCGTAGCCATAACCAGAATGAGGGCAGAACTGGGCCCGCCAACCCATGAGTTAACAGGCATGAACGCCGGACAGATGATGGTTAATGTTTTTGGATCAAGACGGATTGGTCCCCGAAATCTGTTGATGATCTCCCATTATTTCTGGTTCTTCAACAGGACATATAGAAATCATGCCATGCCCCATCAGCTTGAGGGACTTAAGATGACTCAGCGTACCGGCACAAAACCCCGGATAATAGTCTATGCTGTTTTAATTGGTACGGTTTTCGGGCTTGTATCAGCCTTCTGGGCTGACCTGCATATTTCTTATAAAGTTCCCGGCGCACCGGGATCGGGATTTTCGTGGGAGAGCATGAGGATGCTTACATGGCGATTGAGCTTTCTCAGAGATCCGGATTTAGGTGCAATAAACTTCATGTTTTTGGGTGGCTTGTTTACCGTATTCCTGACTTTCATGAGGATAAGATTTTTATGGTGGCCCTTCCATCCTGTGGGTTACGCTCTATCAATGAATTTTGGTGTGGACTATATATGGTTTACACTGGTTATAGGATCTGCACTTAAATGGGGTATTCTCAGGTTTGGTGGACTGGGTGCACTTAGAAAGGCTACCCCCTTCTTTCTGGGTTTAATACTGGGTGAATATGCAGTGGGGAGCTTCTGGAACGCCTTAAGTGTTTTGATACAGAAGAAGATGTATGTATTCTGGATTTTCTAAATAGATCGGAGTTATTTAATGGTTACTGGTATTGGACTTTTTTCCGGTGGTTTGGACAGCATACTTGCCATAAAAGTCCTACAGGAACAGGATATAAATATAATAGCTGTTACATTTGTCACGCCCTTCTTTGGTTCAGAAAAAGCGGAAAAAGCATCCGCTTATCTCGATATAGATCATAGAATAATTGACATAACAGAAATTCACCTAAAAATGCTTCAGAATCCAAAACACGGATATGGAAAACAACTTAATCCCTGTATTGACTGTCATGCCATGATGTTTCGGCAAGCCGGAAAGATTATGGAACAAGAAGGTGCTGATTTTTTGTTTTCTGGAGAGGTACTGGGGGAAAGACCCATGTCTCAGAATAAAAAATCCCTGAAACTGGTGTCGGAAGAATCAGGATATGCGGATGTAATTATACGTCCCCTTAGTGCAAAGCTTTTACCTGAAACACAGCCAGAAAGGGATGGCAAGGTTGATAGAGAACAATTGTTAAGCATATCAGGCAGATCTCGAAAACCGCAGATAAAACTGGCGAAACGTTTTGGAATCACAGATTATGATCAACCGGCAGGTGGGTGTTTACTAACTGATAAAGAATATATCCGCAGACTTAAAGAGCTTAAAGATCATAACCTGATAGTAAAACCCAGAGACGCTCATCTTCTTAACGTGGGTCGTCATTTTCGGTTGGCGGATGGAAACAAAATAATAGTAGGCAGAGACCAAGCAGATAACGAGAATATAATGGAAATGGCAAATGATTCAGATGTAATTATGAGAGTCCGGGATTATCCCAGTCCTGTTACTTTAATTCCTTATGGTGGGACGATAAATGATATTAATACAGCCGCTTCCATATGTGTGCGCTACAGCGATGCCCCTGGCGGTGAGGAAGTTCTGGTTAGATACAAAAACGGCGGTAAAACAGAGGAAATCGAAGCCTCTGCGTATCCGGATGAAAGGCTTGAAAAAATTCGGATATAACGGATATAAGTAGTTGGCCACTATATAGAGGGGGAAGAGCTTTAAATGAATATATCAAATTTCCTGAAAACGATATTAATAATTGTTCTTGCAGGATTCACCGGATGTTCCAGAAAATCCAGCCGGTTTATAACATCAGATATGCGGGAAAATGCCCAGAAAAACACAGGACGCTATAACTGGGCTAAACGAATTGCTGATAGGATGTTGATCCAGGCTAGATACTGGGTTGAAATGAGTGATGATGAATTATGGGATATGATAACGTCTCAGGAACTGCCCCGGGATATTCATACAAACAAAGAATACGGCTGTCCTAACTGTAAAGACGGCATCGTACCCTATGGTAATTATCCCTGGAAGACAGATTTTTGGGACAGGCCCTGGAAGATCGAATGTCCAAACTGCGGCGAAGTATATCCAAAAAATGATTTTTATGCTTTTTATAAAACGGCCTTGGACAAACATGGAATGTTTCGGAGAGAATTGGGAGATAGGTCGCTTTTATTTAACGCAGAACATCCTGATCCTTCGGATCCCCTTCATAAAATATATGTGGATGATGGTTACGGGATGATAGATGAAAACGGCGATAAACACCGAGCGATAGCTTATTATACCCAGTGGGGACACTGGCGAACTATCTATACAGGCTTAACAGCATTAGCCCGGGCCTATACTATGACCAGTGATAAGGTATATGCTCATAAAGCAGCAATTCTGCTGGATAGAATAGCCGATGTCTATCCGGATATGGATTTTATGCCGCTTCATAAATTGGGTTTTGAACATTCTCACGGCGGTTCAGGTAAAGGAAGGATCGAGGGTTGTATATGGGAAACCCGGCTTGCTACAATGATGGCCTATGCCTATGATTATATCTATGACGCTATTCTGGATGATGGGGAACTGGTAAATTTTTGCATGCAAAAGTCAGAAAAATATGAGCTTGGTAAAAAAAACAGCATAGGGGATATATGCCAGCATATAGAGAATAACCTGTTGAAAGAAGCACTTAAATCCGTCAAAGACAGGCGGATACTGGGAAATACAGGCATGACTCAAACATGCCTGGCCGTATGTGCTATTGCTTTAAGCGATGAAGAGGAAGTTGAGGATTGGCTGGACTGGTTGTTTGATCCGGGCTTTCCAGGGGAACATGGGGGAAGAAGAGATCCTGTTCCATGGGTGATGGTAGAAGGGCTTGATCGGGATGGTATGGGGGCTGAATGTGGCAATTACGGTTTGATATGGTCTCGCAGCTTTATTGAACTGGCTGAAATTCTGGCTTCATATACCCAATATGAAAAACATGACATGGTGAAGGATTATCCAAAACTAAAGCAATGTTTTCTGGTGGAATCGCGGTTGAACTGCCTTGATAGTGTTATACCCCCTATCGGAGATGCTGGCTCTACCGGAAGCTGGGGGCGCACAGGTTCGGCTTATTTATTTCTAAGGGGTTACAGGTTATACAAAGAGCCAGAAATGGCTGTTCTGGCATGGCATTTTGCCGAAGGTGATCCCGATCTTTTACGCCTGCCCGGTGACATATATATGGAAAATCCAGAGGACTTAGGGGAAGAAGTTGAACAAGCAGCAAAAGATTCCGGGGATTTTGAGATAAAATCCGAACACATGGGTAGATATGGTCAGGCCGTTTTGCAAACGGAGAAAAAGGAAAACGGTAGAGCTTTATGGATACATTATGGTTATGGCAAAGGTCATTCTCACCGAGACTGCCTGAATATCGGCTTATATGCCAAAAATATTGATATGCTTCCGGATCTTGGCTATCCTGAATACGCAAGCGCATGGCCGAAACGTTATGCATGGACATCGAATACCATAAGCCATAATACTCTACTGGTAAATGATACCCAGTCGGGCTACAGTCCTGGCGGTATGGTTAATCTGTTTGACGTTGACCCTCCCCTCAGGGTGATAGATGTTTCATCCGAAAGAGCATATGAGGGAATCGAATCTTACCGGCGTATAGTTGCCCTTGTGGATATATCCGACGAGGACAGCTATGTTGTGGATATTTTCCGCGCTCGTGGTGGTAAAAACCATCGTCTTTCGTATCACGGCCCGGCTGAAACTAATGTTATTGATGGTATCCAGATGGTTAAACAGCAAGTCGGTACATTTGCAGGGAATGATGTAGAATTTGGAGCCCAAGGCCACGCACAAAGCGGATTTTCGTATCTGTATGATGTAGAGAGATCGGCTGATTCGGTTGAATCATATTTTACGGTTGACTGGAAAGCCGAAGACAAAAGAGGACGTATAGAAGAAGGCAAAGAGCCTCATTTACGTATTCACTGCCTGACCCCATGTGATGAGGTAGCCCTGGCCAGCGGAGATCCCCCTCAGAATAAGGCCGGTAATCCAAGAAGGCTTCGCTATTTCATACAGAGCCGTCTTGGAGATGAAATGGAAAGCCAGTTTGTATCTGTGCTTGAACCTTATGATAGAAATCCTTTTATAAAGAGTGTCCGAAGCCTTTCTGTTGAACATGATGTTGATCCTGATTCTGTTATCGCTTTAATGGTGGAACTGGAAAATGGTAGAGCGGATTATATAATAAGCTGTGAAGAGCCAACCCATGTAAGAGTTGAAAATAATATTGAGTTTAACGGTCGGTTTTTATTGGTAAGAACAATTAACAATAATCCAAGATTGATGCGTATGGTAGAAGGTAAAATGCTGCGTTTTGGTCGTGTAATGCTAAATTACGATTCGGAAGCCTACAGGGGTAAAGTTGTGGCAGTTGATGCCAGCGATCCTGAAAACCATAAGATATATATTGATCCGCCGCTGCCAGCAGATGCAGAAGTCAAAGGTAAGGTTATACATTTTTACGGTAATCAGCCCATGGATACAAGCTACACTATAAAAGAAATCGGGGACGGATATATCTCTACCGGTGATATTACAATTATAAAGGGCTTCTGGAATCCTGAAGATTATACATCGGGTTATAAGTATCTTGTAAAACCGGGAGATGATTATATAATCCCAATTTGCAGAGGCGCAAAAGCCCCTTTTTCAATTTTGGTGAGGTGAAGTATTGAAGATCAGCGAATTTCAGAAATTAATTGAGGAGATATATTTTACAAAGGATTCCAAAAGAGGTTTAATGGGAACGTTTGCATGGTTTGTGGAGGAAGTGGGTGAGTTATCCAGAGAACTAAGGTCATGTGAAAATGAGCAAAGACTGAAAGAGGAATTTGCAGATGTGCTGGCCTGGCTTTCCACTCTGGCAAGCCTTGCAAATATTGATCTGGAGGAATCAGCAGAAAAATATGCAAAGGGATGCCCTAAATGTAACAAAATCCCCTGTATATGCAATGAAGACAGGGAAAATAAATGAGAAAAAAAACTATTCATCAAGATAGATATTATGCCGATGTCATACCGGGTTTGGAAAAAAACGCCTGGCGAGATATTGAGGAAAAGCTTATCGAAGTTGAGCTGTTAGAAAGAGAATGGGGGCGTATCTATTTCTCTTACTCCGGTGATCCCGGAAACCTTCTTCACTTGAGGTGTGTGGATAGGATATATATACATATCAGAACCATGACAGGGGTTACCAGAAGTCGTAAATCTCTGGGTGATATATTCCGGCAGGTCAGATCGCTGGATTTACTGGCATATTCCATGATCCATAAAAATGCTCATAGAAGCAAAGGCAAGAAGAATTTAACCTTCAGGGTATATTCTACGATGGACAGCCGTCATAACTTCCGGCGTATTGATGCCCAGAAATCAGTGGAATCGGCAATAATGAGAAATTACAAATGGAAGATGGATATACAAAATCCTACCATTGAATTTCGGATCGATTTGAAAAACGAGAAGGCCATATTTGGACTTAAACTCATCGACGAACACGAAAGAACTGAAAAATACAAAATTGCCCATCTTCCTGCTTCTTTGAAACCTACACTGGCCTATTGTATGTGCTTAATGTCTGAACCTTCGCCTATGGATGTCTTTGTCGATCCCATGTGCGGAGCTGGTACAATTCCTATGGAAAGAACTTACGCTGGACCCTATAAAACTTTGATAGCTGGTGATGTGGAAGAAGGCATAATACATACGGCTCGCGAGAACATCGAATCCAGTCGAAGAAATATTTATCTGGGTGTCTGGGATGTCAATGCAATACCATTGACTGCTAATTCTGTAGATAAGGTTGTATGCAATCTGCCTTTTGGTAAGAAAATAGGATCTCACCTGCAAAATGAAGAAATGTATCCTGATTTCTTTAGAGAAATGAATAAAATATTAAAATCCGGCGGTATGATGGTATTACTAACCAGTGAAAAACAGTTGATCTTGGGTGTGTTAGGTAATTATAAAAATATGAATTTGCGGCAAATTAATGAAATAAATTTGCTGGGAACTCAGGCTTTTATATTTGTTATTACCGTTTTTTAATTTGATACAGAACCAAAATCCTCAATCTGTTCTTTTATTTTTTTAAACCTCTTCAGCTTTGCATCCGGAGGAACGTTATCCGATACTCCTAGAATCAGACGCCTACCACTGCCAATTTCAGAAAACATTTTATCCAGATAATCATCAAATTCGGCTTCGTCCATAGAGCCTTCCAAAAGTGCCACAGAAGGTATACCGCCCCAGACAGTAATATTTTCCCCCATACCATGTCGGATTTCTTTTAGACTGCATTGAGTCATTGGTGCAGGACATACTGATTCAGCCACATCAAAACCACAATCTTTATAATATGGCATAAGAGCTTTATTTTCGCCATCTGTATGGGTCAACAGATACTTACCAACCGAATGCAATCTTTCACTTACTTTACTGAGCCAGGGAGTGATCTCTTTTTGAAAGAAAGTGGGCCAGGTCAAATCCTGGTCATAATTACCTCCCCAGAATACCACCTCAGCATCAGAACTAACAAGGACATCCAGAAGCTTATGGAAGAATTCCTCCATGCTGCTGGCAAGCTGGCATAGAATATTTCGATTGTCTGCGTATGTATAAAAGAATCTATCCATAGGCATAAGTTCATGCAGGATAAGATGCATGGGTGATGCTGCTATAGGACCGCTGGCCACAGCGACTCCTTGTTGACCTATACGCTTGTGGAAATCGGCATAACCCTCAGGATTTGGAATTACCTCAAGATGCTGAAACACCCGCATTAAAGCCTGTATATCATCAGGATTTTCTATGGCGTAGGATTTTACAAAGGGAATTGATATACCTGCTTTTGTCATATCGGGATTTCTATGCAAATGGGTAAATATTTCACCTTTTGAGGTAGAGATCAGGGTTTTCATATCCACGCCGTCATCGCTGAATTTTACTGGCAAACCCTTGAGTTCTATACGAAATGGATAATCCGGATGATTGTCCATTCCCAATCCCCGCAGGGAGAGATCGCGGGCACCGGGAAGTGTATAATCCGCCCTGACAGCATGACATGCAACATCCAGCAGTTCTGATATTTCAACAGTGTTTAACCTTACAAATTCAGAAGGTAGCGTACCACGAGAACGATTTGCTATATACCACAAATCCATACGGGGAGCCCAGGGAATCCGGTCTGTATATTCTCCGGCAATCGTATTTATCATTCTCTGATAATGATTCATAATATAATATTCCCTTTAATTCTAAATTTTACCTTCCAACAGGCGCATTTTCTGCTCAATGTAATAACAGAAGTTGTCCCAGGATATATCTGGAGGGAAGGTATGATCCAGAGTCGGTATAAATCCTCCATTTTCAATCAATGGAGCAAGTTCGCGCATAACACCGTCAATATATTTTTTACCTTTAGCTATTTCCCTTTTATCCACACCGCCCCATACACGCAGTTGTTTTCCGTATTGCTTTTTTATACGAATAGGATCCATATCAGCCGCCCGTTCAAAGGGCCAGTGGGCATCCACACCCATTTCCAGAAACATAGGAATAAGTACTTCCGTATTACCGTCACTATCCAGACTTATATATCGCACCCCGTGTTTTTTAAGGTGTTCTATGGTGCGTTTGTAATGGGGAAAAATGAATTTTCTGAAGGACTTCGGGCCTACAAGGGGCGCGGATTTAAAGGCCAGGTCTTCAAAAAAGTTGAAGTAGTCAAACTTTACCTCTTTTAATATGGGAGTAGTTACCGCAATTACAAAATCGGCAATAAATTCAAACATCTCCTCACAGAGCTTTGGTTGATCATAAAAAGCCAGGGAAAGGTTTTCCGTTCCTACCCAGTTCCTTGCCACACCGTAAAAACCGGTACAGCAGTTAAGCCCTGGGATCAGAACATGCTCCCGGTTATTCCATTGGGGAATTTTATCTTGCCAGTTTTGTGGGTATCTTTCGGGATCGGTTGGATCATAGCGTTTTTTCAATTCCCGGAAATCATCCAGATTTTCCACAGGAAAACGCAGATATTGATCCATAGACATTCTTGCCCCACCAATAGAACCTTCTTTCAGGGCTTTTGTTATCCGTCCATCAGCATGCTGGATTATCTGATATCGCTCTGTTTCTTCTATAACCTTTGATTCAAAAGCTGGCTTCATGCCCATGTGTATTGGTATAAACTCTCGATAATCCAGGTCTATGGCATCTTCCCTGAAAAACCAGTTCCATGTAAATTTATCTTTGGGAAGTCCTTCCCTGAGCCATCTTTCCCGGGTCTGGGGCCAGACTCCCAGTTCCCAGTTGGGAACTCTATCCACAGGCTTATATTCCATTATACCCAGAAAACGCTCCTGAGATGTCATGATTTTCTCCCGTTTATCAAATGGACAAAAAGGCTTATTATTTCCTAAGCCTTTTTCATAATGTAATTTTTTAAAAAATGAATATCAATTATAATCTCACTAAACCCGGAAGAACCACATATCTTTCATTTTTTAACTATTACATAATTACTATACTTTCGCACTTTTTAAAAGACATATTATTTATGCGCTTGTAAGGACACGGCATGCCGTGCCCCTACTAAAACCCAAGAACCCTTATGAAATCTGTATTTACCGTTTTGATATATAAAAAGTGCGAAAGTATAGATGATTAAAAACCTTATTTGTTTAACAAAGCCTCTTCGGCTTCTTTTGTCCATACACCGTTTTTCAGATGCTTTGCCACTTCTGGCATAACCTTTTCAAGATCCGGCAGTTCAATAAGCTCCATATCAGGAATCTGGGGATAAACCACCACCTTGCCATAGAATCTCTGGGAATCTACCCCTTTAAGACCCTCTATAGCACCTTTCATACCTGATATTGCCGCAACAGAAGAGTTTGTATCCAGGGATTTACTGTCAAGTTTCGCCAGGACAATACGCATATCCTCTACAGTTGATCCGCTTGTACCAATCATATAAAGGTTATTTTCGGTATAATTATCCATATCAACAGGGGCCTGAGTACCTGATTTTATACCGGCAAAAATATTCAAAACGCCGTTAGGTTTCAGGTTATACAATACTGGAGGAAGTAATACATGAAGCGGGGGCAGAAATACTGCGTAATCGGCTTTTCCTTCATAATTTCCGCTTTCTTTGGGATTGTGGGCTATAAATTCAATACCCTTGCTTTCAGCAGCTTCTTTTACAGAATTTTTCAGAATTTCCAGACGTTCGCTGTTAATATCTGATCCTACAATAGACTTTGGATGTTCAGGTAACGCTATATCCCTGATAACATGCATAGTTCCCATGGGTCCGGCAGCGCCTACTACAAGAATATCAGCACCGGCTGGAACTTCGCTTGTAGCTGGAATATGTTTGTATGAGTCAGCAGCTTTTTTACCGGTGTTGCCAATATAGCGCGTTCCGCCGTAGTGGATTCTACCCACGTCAATCATCACAGGTTCACCGAATTTTTCGCCGCCTGTTACTATATTCATTAACCCCCGGTCTGCCAGTTTGCTGTCCAGAATTTCCACTGTTTCTTTGCTGCTTCCCATGTATATAATATCATCAAAGATATCATCAGGAACTTCATCTGCTAAGGTGACGTTAGCTTTTATGGATTTAATTTCATCTCCATCAAGACCAACAGCTACAACTTCCGCTGGTTTTGCACTTGATGGCAGAATATTCTCAGGATCGAAACCTTTACCCTCCTTAACAATCAGGGTCTTGCCATCTTTTTTTATTGTCTGACGTTCTTTGCTGTTATAGGAATCCTCTACACATGCCCATGGTTCGGAAAGGGCGATGGCAGACGCGCTGGGTTCTTCTGTAACTGAAAGCAGGAAAGATTCACCATCTGGTGCAACAATGACTCTGGTATCCATAAGGACATATTGCTGTAAAGCACCTTCGAAGTTATAACCAAAGGCGGCTTTACTTCCATCCGTAGGAAGATGACGGTAATCGGTTTGCACCAGGTATCTTTCGCCAACCTTGAATTCCTCTACTTTATCACCTACAGCAACGATTGTTACCACAACTTCGTGACCGGGAACAGTGGGAAGTTCGTCGGGAACATAGCTGGGGATTTCATTCAGGACTTCCGGTTCTATACCTTCTACAATAGGGCCTTTGCGGGGATGTCCGGTAAAGGCATGCAGAAGTTTCATATCCGAAAAGCACAGGCCAACGGCTTCTACTTCTCCAAGAACCTGATAAGGGCCTGGTTTATATACTTCCTTGTCAGTATTCAGCACCAGTTCATCCGGGCCTACAAGCTGAACTGCTGTCTGTTTATCTGGTATCATAATAATCTATCTCCTGATATTTTAAAATTAATTATCTCATCAATTGTCCACCGGTAACAGGGATGGCCTGACCGGTTTCGTATGGTTGCTCAATAACATAGTAAATAGCGTGCATAACATCAGCAACGGTACATCCCCTGCCCATAGGAACTTTATCCTCATAGGCTTTTCTTACATCTTCGATTGTCTTTGCACCGGGAACTTTACCCGTCCTTAGATACTGGACAAAAAGCCCGCGATCCGGGTCTGACCACAAAGGACCGTCCAGGAAGTTACCCGGACATATGGAATTGACTTTGATCATATCTTCCGCAAGCTCCAATGCAAAACTCTGAGTCAGTCCGATGCCACCGAATTTACTCCCGGCATAAGCGGCGTTTTTATTGCTTCCCTGAAGGCCCGACTTTGAATTTATCTGGATTATATCAGCAGAATAATCAGGATTGCATTTACGTTGATTTGCCATTATTGGTGAGACATGCTTAACACCAATAAAATAGCCGATGTAATTGACTTTCGTGACAAATTCAAAATCCTTCAAGGACAAAGTTTTAACACTTCCGGCCCTTAAAACACCTGCATTACTTACAAATATGTCTATTCCGCCGTAGGTTTTCACCGCTTGAGTAACCATATTTGCCACAGAATCCTCATCAGTGACATTGGTTTCTATGGCAATGGATTTTCCCTGTCCATACTGCTGGTTGAATTCATCAGCCAGTTCCTGTGCGCCTTTCAGATTTATATCAGCAATAACTATGTATGCACCCTGAGCGGCTAAATCTCTGGCTATTCCTTCGCCAAACCCCTGGGCTGCGCCAGTTACGATTGCAACTTTTCCCGCAACTCGGCCAGCGCTTTCAGTGCCTCCAATCTTTCGGCGGTAACGTTCAACTTCCCATTCATCAATAAACCTGGCCTGTCTGCCAGTCATGAAATGTGGACCACCAAAGGCAGATGTATTTTTTAAAATCTGTAAATTATCTTCATAAAGGGCAACTGCGGTTTCCGCGTCTTTACGAGTATTACCAATTCCAAATAGACCTAAACCTTGAATCAGAATTATACGCGGTGTGTAACCAAATTGTTTTATGAATTTATCAACATTTTTTTCGATATCAGATATAACAACTTCCAGATCATCTTCATCCGGGTCACGGGAAATCCAGATGGGTTTACGTTTGTAATAGACTATATGATCCGGTGTAAAGGGTTCTTCCTGAGAAAGCTCCTCTGCATTTTCGGATAAGACAAATTCCAGAACCATGTCAGAGTCACAGAAAGTTACAACAGGTAGTGGGTTTTCTGCATCATTACTGCCTATAATTCCCCTGATTGCCGGTGCTAACTTTTTCAACTTTTCATCCCAGTATACTTCTTCCGGGAAATCCGGTAATAATTTGCCAAACACAGATTTATATTTTCTCTGCTGCATGTAGGCTTTTAAACCAGCTACTAAACCATCCATGATAGCTTTGATTTGCTGAGGATTATCTGCACCTACAAAAACACCGTGATTTTGCAGAATTATCATTATTGGTTCTTTATCGTCATTTTCTTTCCTGTATTTTGCCAGTGCTTTTTGAACTTTTTTTGCCAGTTCATAACCCGGTGCATATTCGACCCATATGGCATCATTACCAAAAAGTTGTTTTGTTATATCTTCACCATCTCTGCCGCATGTCAATCCATTTATAAGGCTTGGGTGAGTGTGTAATATGAATTTATATCTTATTTGTTCATGGAACATGGTTTCCACTGATGGACGTTTATCGCTTTCCTTATCAGTTCTGGCATCCATCATGTCATTTTTTACTTCCTCTTCACGTTCTTCACTATTTCTGCTGTAGGATTTGTTTAATATATCCCGGACTCTTTCCCGATCCATGGGTACAAATCCATCTCTGTCAATATTGGCCAGACTGTAGCCGCTAGCTTTGATGTATAGAGTATCATCGTCTTTCATGGATGTATTACCGCCGCCAGCCAGAAGAAAATCCGGATCGCTACCGTAAAATCTGGATATGGAAACTATTATATCCAGATCATCCATCTTTGCCCAATGAAAATCTTCCCATTTATATTCAGATGCCATAATACTTACCTCACTCCTTCGTATTTTCCATATAATAAGAAACAACAGCTTCTCCCAGGGATTCAAGCTGTGAATTATCTTTTATTGTTCTTTCTCCATTGTTATCCACAAATCCATCTTCATTTATACTTATAAGGAATTGATGACCTGCTATAATACAAGCACCTTTCCAGAAAATTTCTTTCAACTCCTCGTCCATCGGAACATCACCCTTACACATGGGAACCATGGATTCCATTTTAGGTGTATTATGCTCTGTTCCTGCAACCATTATAATTCCATTATCCCTGAATACAGAAACGTAATCTTTAAGAAGTTCTATCCGGTTGCGCGTTGGGATAAATTCTACGCAGTATATGCCTTTATCAAGGAGTTGATCGCAAAGATAATCAGGAGTTTTTTCAGCTTCATTTAGTTCACCTTTTGAGTCATCAGCCAGAACCGGATAACATGGAATTCCACCCATATCCAGCATCAGGTTTTTGGCTTCTTCCATACTCAGATAAGATTCGGGTTTTTCCTCCACAAAGGCAACTTTACCAGCTTTTAAAAGATTTGAGCGGAGTTCGTTTTGTATTGAAACTTTGTCATTAACATCAGCTTTTCCTGATGTATCATATAATTTCGCTATTGCTTCTTTAAGTTGTTTTGTATCTGAAAATTTATCGTATAGTGATTGTTGAAGTGCTTTTGCCAGATGTCTTTCTCTGACAGTTCCTTTAGTCATATTATCCCGTATATATTCATAATCTAATTTTATATCAGGTAATACCTGTTTTAGATGCTCATTAAGCTTATTCAGCATTTTATGAGTTCTGTTTCCCATTGCTTCTGAAAGTCTTTCTAACCTTTGACTGGTTTCAGGACTGATTTCCAGAGGATATTTAAGTCCTTTGCCTGAAAAATATATACGCCCGGGATTACTGGGATCGTTCCATCGAATGTTTTGTTTTTGATCCTCAATAGATAGAGCTATGGTTTCCATGCAGCAGACTGGAAAGATCCTTCTTTTAAGACAATGATTCGTGAATTCCTTGTAGCCTTTTGTAGTATTAAAATCACTTATTCCCAGTATTTTTATATTTTGCTCGTATGCAAGTTTTACAGCTTCACTTACAGATGAAAAAGCAGAGAAGGAAAAAGGAGTATGAATATGCAGGTTGGTAAATTCTGATGATCTATAGGGATTATTTAATAATTTTTCTAAAAGTTTATCAATATCTGGAAAATTCCCGAATAAAGAATCTGGCATAGGAAATTCCTCTTTGGATGAATATTTTTGGTTGTTGGATAAAACACCTGGAAATTAGCCCTGTAGATATTTTATAATATCCAGAGCATGTTGTCAATTATATCATAAAGAATGGTATCTGTTTTAACTTTACCACACTAAAACCGGAAGAACCTTATTTTAACGCTCCAAAAATATATTTCTATGTCATTCCTGCTTTTGCAGGGCGGCTCTAACGCAACATCTGGTTTTAGTTAATTTTAGGAATATCAGTATTATTTACTCCATTAAGATCATCTTATTGATGGCTGCATATCTACCAGCTTTTATAGTATAGAAATAGACGCCGCTTCCAACCTTTTCACCCTTATTATTTTTACCATCCCAACAGGCAGACTCTTTTTTACTTATATAGTAACCTGCTGGTTTATATCCCAGGTCTAATGTCCTGACATGCTGACCTGTTGAGTTGTATATCTCAATAATGACATTTTCATTTTCAGCCAACTGATAGGGTATCCAGGTTTCGGGGTTAAATGGATTGGGGTAATTTTGCAGAAGATTGTTTTTTTCAGGGATGTATAAATCCTTTATTTTATGAAGAGTATTCAGGATAGATTCCTTTAGCTCTTTAACACCATCAATATCTGATGGCATGGATATTAAAATCATATAAAACTTCATCAACTGCTCATGGTTTATGTCGCTTTCTAATGACTTATCAGGTGCTGTAAGGTTATTCGGCTGATGGGAAAGTTTCCAGTTAAGAGCGATAGGAATAATATCTATTTCGTCTACAACACCATCACCATTGGCATCGGCATAAGTTACCTGATTATCCGGTTTCCAAGATACTGTGGGTTGAATAATCCAGGGATTTCTGGTGTTTACAGTTATAATGTTTTCTCTAGGATTACCGCTGATCTGCCAGTATCGGCTTACGGGTAAAATATCCAGAATATTCACCTCGCCATCGTTATTGGTATCTCCGGGCCAGACTCCAACACCTGTGGTGAAAGTATCCTGAAATATAGAATTTAAGGGGTTTCCGTATAAGTCCAGTATATCTGTTGTAATTGAGAGGGTTATGATCTCTTCGTCTCTGAAAGATTCAATGGGATTAATTATAAGTGTATCTTCCGAAACGTCAACGTCAAAATCTATTTCCCTGTTATTATCACCAGAAAGACTTATACTGCCGGCTACGCTCTGCGGATCAATAGGTTCTGTAAAGCTTATCTGTATGCTGGATGTAATGGGTATATCTGTATTTTCCAGATGTGGGAAAAGTCTTTCAGACAAAACTTCCGGCATATCCGTATCAGGTACATTTACAGAGGCTTCGGCAAAAATAGATACATCTTTTTTAAAAGCAGCCCTTATTATTGTATTCCCATAATTGTCCGCCGTAAATACTCCCTGGGAATTAACGTTTCCCACGCTTGTGTCAACTATTGTCCAGTCTAAGTCCGTAGCTTCAACAGAGACAGGTAAATCCTGCTTGTCATGACCTGTAACTGTGAATTGCAGCGTTTGACCCGATTCTAATGTAGCTGTTTCAGGTGTAATTTCAAGCTTCGCCAGATGCCCAATATAAGTAAACTGATCTGTTAAGGATGATGAAAGACCGTTGGGATTGGTAACCAGTATTTCAGCGTTTCCTATCACTCCTGTGGGTGTAGTGGCTTTGATCTGGGTTTCAGAAATTAACGCAACGTCTTCCGCTGTATTTCCTCCAACAAGAACTGTAACGCCTTCCTGAAAATTGCTTCCTGTTATTGTAATGGGTGTTCCTCCGTCTACACTGCCGCTTGCTGGTGAGATTGAGTTTATAACAGGCGGTGGATCAGCTTCTACTGTAACGGTAAATGCTGTTGTATCCTTACCGTTATCATCGTCAGCTACAGTAACGTATACATTGTATACACCGCTTTGATCGTATAGATGGCTTCCGGTTACAATACCAGATCCATCGGATTCGCTAATATTCCCTGAATCACTGACATCATCATAACCCCATTCAATCGTTGCAGTATGGGTGTCCAGAACACCGGGATCGGAAAAGCCGATGTTGATTGACAGAGCTTCACCTCGTTTTACGGTCTGGTCTAACGCTAAATCTATTACTGGTGCAGCATTGTTGACCATTACGTTAAAGGATTGTGAACCTGTATTTCCGTCGTTGTCAGTAACTGTTATTACTACATTATAGCTGCCGTCATCCTTTGGATAGGTATGGAATGCAGAAAATGGACTTATGATGTTGTCTATGCTGTCCGTTGTATTATCTCCCCAGTCAATATAGGCGTTATGTGTATCGAGAGTTCCGGGATCGGTAAAGCTAAAACTTATCTCAACATGGGGATCAGCTTCTGAAACGCTATGATCGTCTACAGCTTCGATTAAAGGCGCTTCGCCTGATACGGATACGGTGAAATCCGACTTAACTAATCCACCGTCATCGTCGCTTACTGTAACGCTTGCATTATACACGCCGCTGACCCCGGGATAAGTGTGACTGGCATTTATAACACCGTCGGTTGTTTCCAGTGTTTCGATGTTGCCATCACCCCAATCTATGATGGTTGTATGTGTGTCCATTATTCCTGCATCTGTATAAACGGTTGAAATCTCTACTGTTGGATCGCCTTCTGTTATGTTCTGGTTATTCACAGTCGAGAGAACTGGATTTTCGTTTGTTACTGTGACTTTAAAGGTCTCTGTGTAAGTTTCACCTGCATCATCTGTAATTGTAACGGATGCGTTATACTGTCCATCATCGCCTGTAAATTTATGGCTTGTTGTAATAGGGCTGATGGCATGATCGATCATGTCAGTGCTTCCATCACCCCAGTCTATGATAGCTGTATGGGTGTCGAGAGTTCCTGGGTCTGTAAAGACTGCATTAACATCAACAACCGGCTTTCCTTCAGTAACGCTGAAGTTATCTATAGGTTCTATGACAGGCGGCTCATTTGTAACCGTCACGACAAATGATCTCCGGATGTTTCCACCGTCATCATCTGTAACGTTGATAACTGCATTATATACATCATCATTGCTGACATATGTATGCTTTACAGCCAGAGGACTTACGGCAGGTTCTATGGTTTCAGTTTCGCCATCCCCCCAATCAACGCTTGCTGTGTGCAGATCTACAGCACCGAGGTCTGAGAATACCACGTTTAAATCAACAACAGGATTACCCTGAGTTAAGTTTTGATCACCTATAGCCGGGATAACTGGAATTTCATTTTCCACTGTTACATTAAATGACTTTGTATCACTTCCACCTGAATCGTCAAATACTGTAACGCTGACCGTATATTTACCGTCGTCACCGATGTATGTATGCTCTCTGATAATTGGACTTACTGCTGATTCGATATTATCAATATTGCCGTCTCCCCAATCTATTACCGCGCTGTGCAGACCTGTAGTGCCCGGATCTGTAAACGATGCTGAAACATTTACTACAGGGTTACTCTCTTTAACAATCTGATCGCTTAAAGGTGCTAATACAGGATTTTCGTTGCTTATGTTGACTCTGAAAGACGCTGTGGCAGCCATACCATCATCATCCTGAACTACTACGCTTACTGTATATTGATTTTCACCTCTGGGATATGTATGCTGTATTTCTGCTGGACTGGTAGCAGGATCTATAATTTCTATATTATCATCTCCCCAATCAATAGTTGCTGAATGGGTGTCAAGAATTCCGGGATCACTGAAGGTTAAGGAAACATCCACAATGGTTTTACCTTCCAGCACATTCACATCATCTAAAGCATCAATAACCGGTGCTTCATTATTCACCGTAATATTAAAAGATTTTAAATCCTCTCCTCCGTTATCATCCCTAATAATAAGATTTGCTGTATACTGGTTATCATCACCGGGGTATGCATGTGTAAGTTCAACAGGACTTACAGCGGGATCAATAGTTTCCTCGCTTCCATCATCCCAGTCGATTGTTGCGATATGCTCATCCAGCAGACCGGGATCGGAAAAAACCGCGTTTAATGTAACAACGGGCTTGCCTTCTGAAACTGTCTGATTTGTTAGAGGTTTAAGTATGGGGTTTTCATTAATTACCGTCGCGTTGAAAGACGCTGTATCGCTGCCTTGATTATCATCGGTAACAGTAACACTTACAACATATTTCCCAACATCACCGGGATATTCATGGACGACTTCCAGAGAGCTTTCAACCGATTCAAAGGCTTCTTCATTTCCATCACCCCAGCTTATGTTTACGTTGTGGGTATCAAGTTTACCTGCATCCGTAAATTCCACATTTAATACGGCGGTGGGATCACCCTCCATAAGGGTTAAATTGCTAATTGGCATGATCTCAGGGTTTTGATTATTAACCTCTACGTTGAAAGATGTTGTATCATTTCCCCCGTCATCATCCGTCAAGCTTATATTAACTGTATATAACCCATCATCACCGGTGTATGTATGCTCTAAAGCTATAGGGCTGATTGCTGAATCCAAAACATCCGTTTCACCATCTCCCCATTCCACTATTGCTGAATGTTTGTCCAGCTTACCGGGATCGGTAAAACTGGCTTTGAGTGATACAAGCGGATTATCCTCGAAAACAGTCTGATTACTTACGGGATTAATCACAGGATTTTCGTTATTTACAGTAACGATGAAAGAATTTGTATCATCTCCCTGATCGTCGTCGGTAACTGTGATTGTTACATTATACTGGGCATCATCGCCGGGATATTCATGTACTGCTTCCAATGGACTTACAACGGATCCATAAGTATCCTGTTTTCCATCCCCCCAATCTATTGTTGCGGAATGTCTATCCAGATTGCCGGGGTCTGCAAAGTCGACCATCAATTCAATGGTCGGTTCACCTTCTGTAATTACCATGTCATCCACAGAATCTATTTTGGGATTCTGGTTATCTACTGTTACGTTAAAAGATACTGTATTGCTTCCTCCATCATCATCTGTAACTGTAATATTTACAAAGTATTTACCGTTGTCACCGGGGTATGTATGCTTCAACTGAATTGGACTAACAGCAGATGTTATGGTGTCCTGCTTCCCGTCGCCCCAGTCTATAAGTGCTGTATGTTTATCCAATTCTCCCGGGTCTGTGAAGGCTATATTAATTACTACATTTGGATTGCCTTCTGGAACTGCCTGATCTGTTACAGATTCGACGGCAGGATTTTCGTTTCTTACCGTTACCGTGAAATTCTCGGTATCGACTCCACCGTCATCATCGGATATGGTTACACTTGCTGTATATGTGCCATAATCGGCAGGATATATATGTTCCAGAAAAAGAGGGCTTTGGGCAAGGTGTATTGTGTCCTTTTCCCCATCACCCCAGTCAACTATGGCGATATGCAAATCCCGCTTACCGGCATCCTGAAATACAGCGTCGAAGGCCACTTCTGGCGTGCCTTCGTTGATTATCTGATCCGGAATAGGTTCAAGGATAGGATCGGTGTTTTCAACTGTTACCGTTAAAGTCTGTATGTCAAAGGCATTATCATCATCGGCTACTGTAACTGTTATATTATACTCACCATCTTCATTCAGGTAAACATGATCAACCTCAACAGGGGTTAAGGCTGGATCAACACCGTCTTGAGTTCCATCGCCCCATTCAATAATAACCATATGTTTATCAAGTTCACCGGGATCGGTAAATTCGACGTTGAAACTTATCACAGTATCGCTTTCATCAATTACTTGATCTGGTATTACTGCCATTACGGGAGGTTCATTGCTGACTGTGACGTTAAAAGACCTTGTATAATCGTCTCCATCATCATCTTTTACGGTAACATTAACCATATACTGACCGTTATCGCCGGGATATTTATGAGAAGCCTGAATACGTTTGCTGGTTAATCTTAAGTTATCTACCTGACCATCACCCCATTTAATTAAGGCTGTATGTTTATCAAGGGTACCAGGGTCGCTGAAGGCAACATTAACATCAAGCAGTGGGTTCCCTTCGGTAAGCTTTACATTATCAACGGGTTCAATATATGGATCTTCATTGTATATCGAGACGGTAAAAGATGCGGTATCAGAATCTTTATCATCATCAATTACGGTGATTTCGACCTTATATTCACCATCATCAGCAGGATAATTATGTTCTGCGTGGATGGGATTCGAAGACCTTTCTTCTGTTTGTATAATTCCGTCACCCCAATCAATGATTGTGGTGTGGGTGTCCTGTATTCCGGGATCGGTAAATTCAAAGCTGAATTCAAAGGGTGAACCTTCCGAAACGCTCTGGTTTCTGAAACGAGGCAGGTTGGGATCTGCGTTATTAACACTTATGCTCAAAGAGTCAGTTCCCCTTGCGCCATATTGATCAGTGATCTGGACAGTAGCCCGATAACTTCCGTTATCCTGATATACATGCTCTGCTTCTACCCCCCCCATTGTCAAGGACATTCGACCAAAAATTACAGGTGGCAGATATGTTATTTCAGGTCTGGATATTGTTCCATCACCCCAGTCTATTACGGCTGAGTGGGTATCGTTAAGGTTGTCTGTAAAACTTACCTCAATTTCAACAATCTGACCTTCAGTTGTTTTCTGATTATCCCCGGCTTCTACCAACGGCGGCGACAGATATGTAAAGCCGTTTTGGAGAGTATGGAACTGCTTGTCAGGATTTATAACCATTACATCAACCGGGCCTTGAGTTCCCGGCGGTGTGATAACCACAAGCCTTGTGGAGGAGAAATCCACTATACCCGCTTCAACATTACCGATGTAAACCCATCCACCCTCAAAGAAACTCTGACCTGTTATTGTAACTTTGGTATCACCACTTACAGGGCCTGAATTCGGAGAAATATTTTTTATAACAGGGGGTAATAACCTTATATCAATAGGCGGAAAATCAATAGGAGGAAGGATTTGAGCATACGATTTACCTGGTATCCAGATTAACATCAGAATAAATACCAGAATTAATAAGCCTTTTTTCGTGGTATTCATCATATCATACACTTCCTATCTGATTTCTATGCTTATATCCGGTCTGATTATTATACGGGAGTTATCTATACGCTCAAAATCCGGTGTTGTTAATGTAAACATATTATTTCTCAGGATTCTGACAGAAGCGTTTCCTGATACCAGAGCTTCAAAAGTAATCCTGAATAAAACACCTGATCCACAGACACCAGCATTTCCTGAAGGTCGGGCAAGGCCCAATGATAAAATGTTTTCCTCTCGTCGGTTAAAACCGCTGTCCTCAAGAAATATCGCATCTGATCCGAACCCCCCCCCGGTGATTGATTCAATAGGGGTTAACAACTGCTCGTTAAACTGTAACTCCATCGTAACAGCCAGCAATTTCGGAGCATCCTCAATATATATTTCCACATCCCAGTTTTCTCCGGGACTTATTTGCTGTTGATTTGACCTGATGCCTATTACTGCCTGCACCGGATTCAGGACAATTGTTATGGGTGAATTTTGCTCTGGACTTACTTCCAGATTCTCCAGATTTCCTCTAAGCACCGGGCAGATACCATCAAAAGCGATAGCAGATAGGGTTATACTGGATTCAACCGGGACACTGATAGAAGTTCTCGCTGTATGCTGACCGGGGTTTACATTTGTTATTCTTAAAAACTCAGGCTCTGCATCTGACACTGTGATTTTTAGCTCTATCTCGGTAACATTATTTTGGGCTGGAGTATCGGGGGATAGATGAAAACTTATGCTGTGTTGATCCTCTGTATTCCTCTGAATATGATTATCCTGTCCGCATCCAAAGGTAGATATAATTGAAATAATTATAATAAAATTAACGATTCTAAAAGCCATAGGTCACCTTTAAACCAAAATTGAAACCCGATATATCCGTATCACCAGAATCCATATCTCCTGTGATAAAACCTGATAAAATACTTAAAGCCAAGCCATTAGTAATAAAAAAACTACCTCCGGCCTCAAGGTAAAAGTTTTTTGATTTAACTCCGTCCATAAAATAAAAAAGGGTGCTGGTATTTACATTCAGAATTAAAGTATCAGCAAACAATGGATATATGGCGGATATTGAGCCACTCAACCTGTTATGGAAGAGATTATTGGTTACCAAATATTCCCGAATTACGTCGCTTTCTGATTTTATGGTGTCCTTTATAAAGGCAGTAATAATAACCGGCTTGAGATGAAATCTGGCAGAACCATAAAGGGATACCTCACTAC
>WJIO01000012.1 GCA_014730235.1 Candidatus Poribacteria bacterium | reverse complement strand
TATATTATATCTACATTCCCATGATACAGGACGCTATATACAACCCTACGGCTACGCAATACCAACACCAAACTTGCAGTTATTTGCAGAACAGGGAGTTTTGTTTCGTCAGGCCTTTTGCGGCGGCCCTACATGCTCTGCAAGCCGCTCTGTTTTACTTACTGGTATGTGTGCTCATAGCGCGGGGATGATCGGGTTGGCTCATCGGGGTTTCAGGTTGAAAGACTACAATAAGCATATGTGCCATACACTTCGGAACGCTGGTTATGACACAACCCTTATCGGTGTTCAGCACCTTATCCGGGGTAAAGAAAGAGAAAAACTTGGTTATAATAATTTTGTTAATACCCAGGGAAACAGCGTTAAATCCATTGCACCCGCTGCCAGGGAATACTTAAACAGCGAACCTGAAGAGCCTTTCTTTCTGTCCGTTGGTTTTAGCGAGACACACCGAAAATATCCAGAACCAGGCCCACAGGAGGACGCGAGATACTGCCGCCCTCCCGCACCGGTTCCCGATACACCGGAAACCCGTCATGATATGGCCAGTTACAAAGCCTGTGCCCGTATACTTGATGATGGCATGGGGCAGGTTCTGGATGCTTTGGATTCAAGCGGTCTAGCAAATAAAACACTGGTAATATGCACTACTGATCATGGGATTGCTTTTCCCGGTATGAAGTGCAATCTTACGGATCACGGAACAGGGATAATGTTTATGATGCGTGGGCCGAAGGGATTTGACGGTGGTAAAGTTGTTGACAGTCTTATAAGCCATGTAGACATTTTCCCCACCATTTGCGATTATATTGGTGTTGATAAACCTGACTGGTTACAAGGGAAATCCATTATGCCAATAATAAGAGGGGAAAAGGAAGAAGTCAACGATGAGGTATTTTCAGAAGTCACATACCATGCAGCTTATGAACCTAAACGGTCGGTAAGAACCAGAAGATTTAAATACATCCGACGTTTTGGCAATAAAAATACCCCTGTTCTACCAAATTGCGACGACAGTCCCAGCAAAAAAATCTGGATGGAAAATGGCTGGGGAGAACGTATACTGGCAGAAGAGGAATTGTATGATCTGGTATTTGACCCTAATGAAACCCGTAATCTGGCTAATGATATAAACTATGCGGAAATCCTGAAAGAGATGCAGGATCGGTTGGAAAAATGGATGAAACGCACTGACGATCCGTTACTAAATGGTTTTGTTCCTGCACCTTCTGGAGCCAGAGTGAATGATCCTGACGGGTTTTCTCCCGGAGAAGAACCCAGGATGGTAGAATAATCAGTCAGACAATTTGTCTGGAATCAGATTTTTTGTAAGGTATCGGAAGCTTGAAATTCAGAAATATTGCCAGGAGACGAAGGGCAAATGTAAAGACTATCAATGGGATAATATATATATTCTGGTGCATGTAACGTCTGAATATAGCATACAGCAACCCTAGGATAATAGCAGGTGATGCGTAAAAATCCCGGTAGAATATCTGGGGAATTTCCTTCATAGCTACATCCCTCAGCAGTCCACCACCAACAGCGGTTGTAGCAGCAAGAAATATAATGGCAAAACTTCCTAATCCAGCTTCCGATGCCTTCGTCGCGCCTATAAATGCAAAGGTTATAAGACCTATAGCATCTACTATAAGCATATACTTATTGATTTTATCGAAATATTTATAAATTACTATGGAAAAAGTACAGCCTACCAGTATGATATATACATAGTTATTATCATAGAAGTAAAAAGGTATATTTCCTAATATTAATTCCCTTATAGTACCTCCGCCAAGTGCTGTCAGAAACGCCGCAATAAAAACCCCGAATATGTCAAAACTTTTTTTCATTGCCGCATAAGATCCATATGCGGAAAAGGCAAAAGTTCCAAGTAAGTCCAGAATGTAAATTACTTTCATAAAGGGCATTGGATTATTTGTATTTCAACCCCAAACTTTCGATAGCTGGTTAATCTATTAATCAATCAAATCAACAGCCAATCTTCTCTCTTTTTCAGCTTCTTTCTTATTGCCTGTAGCTTCATACATATCTGCCAGACTCAAATGGGCTTTTCTGGAATAAGGTTTCAACTCTACAAGCTTTTTATAAGCTTCCAGGGCTTTTGTGTTCTGATTATCCTGTCGATAAAGGTTACCCAGTTCCTGATATACAGAAGCCAGATTTTGATTGGCTTTTACGGCATTTTCAAAACTTTGCAGAGCTTTCTTAATTTTACCTGATGCCTTGTATGCAAGACCAATTTTATAAAGCAACATGGCATCTTTACGTTTAATATTCTCATATTCCATCACAGCATTTTCATGCTCATCGTATTCCATGAATAGATCGCCAAGTTTTTCATGATAGCGTTCCGGTCTTGGACTGTATTTTATGGCCAATCTGTAATTTTCCACAGCCTTATCCATTTTTTCTGTTTCTTCATACATCTGGGCCAGGTTATAGTAGGTGTTTGCTTCCGCCGGATCCAACTGTATGGCCTTTTTCAGGTTTTCTATAGCCAGAGAAGTCTTCTCATCCCTGTGCTGTAACAGTGCCAGACCCACATAAGCCGGTGCAAAATCAGGTGATACTGAAATTGCTTTTTTATAGCTCTTTTCAGCTTCACTCCAAACACCTTTAAAGTCATAAGCCGCCCCCATATGATACCAGAAGGAAGCCCTGCCTGTTACCCTTTCCCTGTTAAAATTAACCATCTTGGGGAACATATCGTTCCTGAAGGTCATAAGCATCCTGTGGTTTGCGTTAGCTGTGTTCATATAAAGGCTTCGGGGTGTGGAATATTCCAGTATAGGGTGGTCGTCAGTGTTAATTTCTGCACCGGAGACCATCTTTGCCACGCCATCTTCATCCAGAAGGTAACAGCTAAGGATAGCCAGGGGTTCTCTTATGCTCAGTCTCTGCATGTCTTCCAGAACGCCGGGGATGTTATACCGCTTTGCAAGTTCGAGGTAGTCAATTTCCAGTTCCTCATGAGTGCCCAGCATAAGCAGATCGCCAAGAAGCGTATACCATATAGTAGTATGGGGAAAAATAGAGTTAAATGTCTTAACTACTACCTTTAGGTTTTCCTGGGACATGTGGTAGATGTGTACCCACTGAATTATAACACCGTCGTCAGCCAGCCTTTTTTTGCATAGCTCATAAAACTCCTGGGAAAACAGGTTAGCCATTCCAGCCAGCCACAGATTTGACGGTTCTGATATTATAACAACATATTTCTTTTGCGTGGTGGCCAGGTGATTTCTGCCGTCATTAACCAGCAGGTTTACCCGTTTGTCATCCAGCACGTTCCTGTTTTCATCCCTGAAAAATTCAGACGCCTCTACCACAGCCGAGGATAGCTCAACACAGTCTATGTTTTTCAACGAAGGATGTTGGGCGGCTGCTCCCAGGGTTACTCCGCTTCCCAGGCCGATCACCATAGCCGTCTCCGGGTTTTTACTTACCAGCAGTGGTATATGTCCAACCATCAACTGGGTATACATGTCACCGCTGTTGGAGGCATCCACCTTACCATTGACGGTCATAACTACTGTGCCAGTTTCGGGTCTCTGTTTTACTGCAACGGTAGTTTCTATGCCTTCTTTGTAATAAAGCAATTCCTCCCCGATTCCGGACATGGCCAACTCTCGTTCTTTATCTTTGATGTCCGCGTATTTAGGGGCATAGACCGATGCACCGCTGCTTATTATCATCTTATCCCAGG
>WJIO01000165.1 GCA_014730235.1 Candidatus Poribacteria bacterium | reverse complement strand
ATTAAATGGCGGCGGGGCAAGAGTTGAGCTAGTCGCTCCAGATGGCGGTATCAACGTCAAATCCTTATAAAAACGGGAGGAAAGTTTAAAGATGGAAAAAGATAGATTGTCAATCCTGGAGAAAATCGAACAGGGTGAACTATCAGTTGAAGAAGCGGAAAAATACTTGGGACAGGAATTGGATGAAGAAGAAATCCAGTCTGTAAAGGAGGACATTTCTGAAATTCAGGTTGTAGAAGAAGAAAAAGAAGAAGAAGAAGTGCCTGAACCTATTCGGAAAGAAGAGAAAAAAGAAGAAGAAATAGAACCCGAAAAAACTATTGAATTCTCTAATGTTCCCACCAGAAGAGAGAGAAAGCTTATCTTAGCAGAAAGACTACAGGAATGGGCACCAGAGATGATGGTCGGTATGGTAGAAGGTGAAAGCCAAGGTTGGCAGTGGCCCTGGGAAGATGAAAGCTGGCAGTGGATGTGGCAGAATTTTGAACATCCTATATATATAAGTCATTCAATTGATGTATCCGAAGGAAATAATCTGGATATAGTATCATACCAGGGAGACCTTTTCGTAAGAGGATGGGATAAGCCCAATCTCAAAATTGATGGCGCGGTTTTTGATCTAAGAATAGGGCAGGATGATAATACCATAAGAGTGGCTAGTTCTACAGGTCAAATGCAGATCTGGGTTCCAGAGGGCATATCCCGAATGAAAGCCAGAGTTGAACCGGGCGATATGTGGTTAAGCAAAGTATCCGCTGATATGGACATTTACTGCCAGAGTGGTGACCTGGGATGCGAACAAATAAAAGGTGAACTGAATATAAGAGTGAATGGTGGAGACACACGTCTTATTGGTATTGATGGATCAATAGATATAAGTGCCAATAAAGGTAACTGCGATATAAGGGATATAAATTCCGATAACATTAATATATCATCCAAAGAAGGCGATATATGGCTAAACCTTGCATCCGTATCCAACGGTAACTTTATATGTATGAATGAAATTGGAGATATAAACGTGCTTCTGGATGGCGATCTCTCAGGAGAATTAATAGCGGAAGCAACCAATGGGGGTCAGATTGCACCAGTTGCTTTACCTTGGCAAAAGCTTTTGGGACGCTCAGAAAACAAACTTCATGGTATATTAAAAGAAGGTGGAGCGTCTATAAATCTATCAACCCGGGGAGGCAGGATATATATACAGGAAACATGGAAACGTTCTATATCTTCACCCTCTATGGGTTAATCAGACACAAAAAATATATACTAAGTAATCGTTGAAAATAAGGTTCTTCCGAGTTTGGTGTGGTAATAATTTGAAAATTTTCTCAACTTATCATTCCTGCAAAAGCAGAGATGACAGCATAAAGAAGTTTCTTATCTTTATTACACTAAACCCGGAAAAGCCATTCATTTTTTAACAATTACACCAAATGAAATATATGAGGCACGACGAAAATAAAAAATATTTATCCGACTCTTATTTTCCTCGTGCCTTAATTGCTTAATTTATTATTTACGTAATCGTTAAAAAATGAAAAATGTGTTTAGAAAATATCTTTATAATGATGTTAAATGACAACTAAATTATATCCATTTTTTAACGATTACTTTACAGGAAAAAATGACTAATGCGCAGGGGATTTAGCACAACATTAATTGATCTATTAAAAAAAGATCAAGTCATAAGTGAAGATGATATAGCAGAATCTCAAAAAATCCGCGAACAGGATGGCGGAAAGCTTGAAGATATTCTGGTAAACAATGGATTTGTTGAATCTGAAAATATGTTGAGCTATCGTGCTTTAGCCCTTGAGACAGTTCCCATACATGTAAGCACACTGAAAATCCCTGACTCAGTAATCGATCTTGTACCCATGGACCTGGTTTCCAAACATAAATTAATCCCTGTATCCCAACATGGTGATATAATCACTGTGGCAATGGCTAACCCTCTGGATATTGATGCCATTGATGAAGTTGAAAAACGCACTAATCTGCATGTCATTCCCATGATCAGCAGCAAGGAGGAAATAGAAAATTCCATCAAGCTCAAATATAAATCCTCCAGGGAATCAGTAAGCGAATACCTTAAGAAAGTTAAACCAGGGGAAGAACTTCAAACAATTCAGGATGAGAGCATAGATACAGAGATAAGCGACCTGGCAAGTCTTGAACGCCTTGCTGAAGATGCGCCTGTTATTGGTCTTGTAGACCTGATTATAAGACAGGCCATTGATGAAGAAGCCAGCGATGTGCATATTGAGGTATACCAGGATAGACTAAGAATAAGATTTCGGGTTGACGGTATACTTCATGAAGTGGACTCTCCCCCGAAACAACTTCATGCAGCCGTTGTATCCCGTATAAAAATTATGTCCAACATGGACATCGCTGAAAGGCGTGTTCCCCAGGATGGAAGGCTTAAAATAAGGACAGATAATGGAAATGTAAATCTTAGAGTATCATCTCTGCCCACAGCTTTTGGCGAAAAAATCGTCATGCGTATTGCCGACGAATCAACCACATCTCTGGGACTTGAACAACTGGGTATGCCAAAAGACGTACAGGATAAATACATAGAGAGCATAGAAAGTCCCTATGGTATGATACTGGTTACAGGTCCTACAGGAAGCGGTAAAACATCAACCCTTTACGCATCCCTGAACCGCATAAATAAAACCGATGTAAACATAATCACCATAGAAGACCCTGTAGAATACCTGATATCAGGCCTTAATCAGGTTGAAATTAACCACAAAGCAGGTCGTACTTTTCCTTCGGTTTTAAGATCTATACTGCGTCAGGATCCGGACATAATAATGGTGGGAGAAATTCGAGATTTTGAAACAGCAGAACTGGCTGTAGAAGCTGCCCTTACAGGGCATTTAGTCTTTAGCACTTTGCACACCAATAACGCACCCAGCGCAATATCAAGACTCCTTGACCTTGATGTCCAGCCATTTCTTATATCTGCATCCGTTACCTGCGTCATAGCCCAGCGTCTGGTGAGAAAGCTTTGTCCTAACTGTAAAAAACCTTATAAACCTTCCCGGGAAGTTTTGGATAGACTGAAGCTTCCAAAAAAAGATTATACTTTTTATGAAAAAAATGGATGCAGTATTTGCGATGATAAAGGATATAAAGGAAGAACAGGAGTCTATGAAGTTATGTTTATGGATGATGAAATCCGGGAACTTACTTCATCCCTTAAAGATGTGAAAACAATCCAGCAAGTCGCGATAAGAAATGGTATGAGAACCCTGAGACAAGCAGCCCTTGATAAGGTTATTGATGGCATTACTTCATTGGAAGAAGCCTTCAGAGCAACTTCAGATCATTAAAAGGATACATATATTATTACCAATTCCAACCCAAAAAAATCTTTACTTCATTCAGTGAGGGTATGCCTGCCCGGCCTCCCAGTTTACGGCATTTAATAGCTGATACGGCGTTGGAAAATTCAGCAATTTTATCCAGTGGCCATTCCTGAAGCAAGCCATATATAAAAGCCCCATGAAATACGTCCCCCGCTCCTGTAGTGTCTACTATTTCCACAGGAAAGGCCGGAATACTTATTTCATTGCCATTTTCCAGGAAAATACACCCCTTTTCACCCAATGTAACTCCGACCGTTTTTGGCCCCATTGAATTTAATTTTATCATAGCTTCTTTTAAGCTGGATTCACCGGTGAAATTAACAGCGAAATTGTATGATGCGACAATCACGTCAGTTAAAGAAATCATTTCATCAATTCCGGGCCTTATTGTATCACCATCCAGTATAACGGTTATACCTGCTTCTCTTGCTACTTTCGCCGCTTCTATACCGGCTTGCATCTGAAGACCATCCAGATGCAAAATACGGCATGATTTTATGAAATCATGGCTGATTTCAGAGGGTTGAAGGGGTGAAATATTCGACTCACTCCAGAAAATATTGCGGCTGCCGCTGTTTCTGTCTACCACAATAAATGCAGGGGGGGAAGATGCTCCTTTTTCAATAACTACATGAGACACGTCAACACCTTCATCCTTAAGGGATTTCAGCATAAAAACACCAGATTCATCATCCCCCATCTTTCCCACAAAAGCAGTTTTTATACCCAGACGGGATAGGGCCACAAGAGCTGTGGCAACAGGACCTCCACCCTGTTTTGTAAATTCAGACATACATATCTTGACATCCGCCGGAGGTGGATATTCATCCACTATACCCAGATAATCCATTGCTGAAAGACCAACACCGATAACATCAAATTTACTCATTTAATTATATCAACTATTCGTTAAGGTTATAAATCAGTTTTCAGGATCAATTATAATAAATTAACTATTCTACTAATTATACCTCCTTGTATTATTTATTTAGACCTTAATTCAGCCCAGGTCGTAGCTGCTTTTCCTGTATATTCAACAGCTTTCAGTAGTTCACTGGGTGTAAGGATAACAAGATATTGGCTCCCCTGACCGTTTGATGGTGGGGTCAGCATTGCCGCCAAGAACTATATCACCCTTTTCAAAATCTTTACTATACAGGATAAAAAAGCCCATATTTCCATCAGTTACTTCGATCTTTAAATCTTCGTGTCTTTCCCATCCCATATCTTCTGAAAGCCATTCGGGTATCTGACCTGCTTTGCCTTCATCACCCCGACTATCGCGAGCTAACCAGACTTTGGTAGGAATATCAACGGTAAATGTAAGAAAATCCTCACCAACTGAATTCTTGTCGTCATTTCCAGTCATAATAAAGGTTGCACCTATAAGCTCTTCGGGCAGAAGATTAACAACATAGTCACGATCAATATAATACTTTGTTCCAACATCAATACCTGCTTCTGGAACAACATAGGCTCTGCCGCTGGCAACTTCAATGTTCTCTACAGTTATTGTTTCTGCAGAAAAGCTTTTAGGACAAAGAAACAGAAAGGTGAAGCATATTATAGAAAAATAAATCACATATCTTTTATACATAAAATCACCTTCTTTTTTCTTGATTACTTCAATAATTTCAGTAAAAGCTTGAATTTTTGCAGGTCGGATGCAAAAACCGACCTGCAAACTCATTTATTGTTTTTAGTAAGCTTTTATATCACCCCATGTGATTGACAACTTATGTTCAGGTTCTACAGCAGTGGGTGATTCAGCAGCCAGGGATGCCATATAGCTCAATACATTACCAACCAGTGGTTCTGCGGCTGGGAAAGTGGAACGAGCATCAAGACATACTTCGATATATAACCCATTACCATAGGGAAGCATAACGGCAGCAGGTTCGCCGTTGTCGTCTCTGATAGCAAGGATAGCATAAGCATCGTCGGTATTGGCATAGTTATCGTCCAGTACCAATCCGCTGGTATCAACGCCATCAAATATACCTGTAGCTTCACCTTCAGGTGTAACAGTCAATTCAGAATCACCGGTGTTTGATACTGTCGCAGGATGATCGGCAATAGGCATCCATCCGCCTATCTGGTTACCATCAGCATCTGTAAAGTTATCATCAAATGCGGCAATATATACCATTCCGCCGCCCTCGACAAAGCTTAATATAGCCTCTTCAGCACCGGCAAAGAAATAGTCACCATCATGACCTGGTGCATTCCATGTCAGCCACATTATATCATAATCATTTAAATCCAGACTGCCGTTGCTAATTTCGTCAGCCATAACCAGCGCACCCTCTATTGGACGAGTTCCACCGGCAGCTACATTAAGGCGCTCAAATGTGAAAGTATCGCCACCGATTTCAGCATAAGATTCCACTACATCAGCTTCTGCAACTGCACTGCTGTCACCAAGTACGATTAAAACATTTAGATTAGCAGCCATACTAACACTGACAACAAACAAAGTAATCAAACATACTGTAAAAGAAAAAATCAGTTTCCTCATGAAATTTACCTCCTGAAACAATTTGAAATTGGTTAAAAAAAGCGATTTCTACAATCTCCCAAGTAGATGCTTACTTTATCACCTCCTTCAAAATATAAAATACAATTCCAAAATATAATAAATTAACGAATAGATTTTATATTACCCCATATAGTATAAAGTTTCATGTTAGGTTCAACAGCCATAGGAACTGTTAGATTTGCCATGTAGTTTAGCAGGTTTTCCACAAGGTCAGTAGCCGCAGGGAAAGTTGAACGAGCATCAATACAAACATGCACATAAGCACCTTTCCCATAGGGAAGCATAACAGCCGCCGGTTGATTGTTATCAGTGCGCGTGGCCAGAACTACATATTCATCGGCAGCCGGGGCAAGATTATCATCCAATACTAACGCTGAGAGATCAGCATCGTCAATTTTATTTGGTACTGAAAAAAGGACAGTAGCTTCGCCTTCGGGAGTTATTTCAGCATTAGCATCACCTGTATTATCAACTCCACATGGAAATTCATCAATAGGCAACCAGCCTCCTATCTGATTACCTTCGGGATCCCGGTAGTTGTCGTCAAAAGCGGAAAAATATATAACGCCACCATTTTCCACAAAACTAACCAGGTCTTCCTCAGTACCTTCCATGAAGTAATCACCATCATGGCCTGGCCCATTCCATGCAAACCAGATCATCTGATATTCAGACCAGTTAATTTCTTCTTCTGCGGGTATAACTCCACCTGCTATAGGACGGGTGCCGCCTGTGGCTATATTGAGTTCGGTAAAGTTAAAGTTATTACCCTCAACAGTGTCAAAAGATTCAACTACCGCGGCTTCAGCCTGGGCACTCTGGTCTCCTAAAATAACCAACACATTAAAATCCTCTGAAAATGCCAAACCTGAGACAATAAGAATAATAAAAACAGAAATTAGCAAATACCTCATCAAAAAAACCTCCTAAAGATGAAATAGTTAAATGATTAAAAATTATAAAGTAAATATCTATGAAATTTACCAAAATTCTAGTTACAACACATGATCCATTTGATAAAATCATACCAGAGCTATTTTACCAAAGTTTCAATCGCAGATCAACAAAAATATAACTAAATATAAATCAGAAATTCATATTTCAAGCATCAGGCATGGTGTTAAGTTATTTGGCTTTTCCGGGTTCAGTGTGGTAAAGATAAGAAACTTCTTTATGCTGTCATTCCTGCGAAGGCAGGAATGGCAAGCTGAGGGAATTTTCAATTATAACCACACTAAACCCGGAAGAACCAGTGATTTTTTGGAATCCCTGACAGCTTTCAGGTGTTATAGTGTTCGATTGTTAATAATTATACGAAAAGTTGTTGACATAAATAGCCCAGTAATTGTATGATTGTTATTGGGTCTGGCTATCTTACTAAACTAACAACTGAACATTACATTTATTTGGCATTGGTTAGCCAAAGGAGGTATTTGTGGAAAATGTTATTCAACGACTGATTCAATTTGCGACTGAGTATGGATTAAAGATCATCGGCGCGATTCTGATACTAATTGTTGGTCGTATCGTTGCCAGTATTGTCCGAAATGTAACAAAGAAGGGATTAAGAAAAGCCAAAGTAGATGAAACTCTTATATCCTTTTTTGGTGCTTTGAGTTATTTTCTGGTTCTAGCCTTTACTGTAGTAGCCGCTTTGGCAAAATTTGGTATACAGACAACATCCTTTGTTGCTGTTCTGGCTGCGGCAGGATTTGCTATAGGTTTCGCTCTTCAGGGTTCCCTGGGAAATTTCGCTGCTGGAGTTATGATTCTCATTTTCCGACCTTACAGAGTTGGTGACTTTATAGAAGCTGCCGGTGTAGCAGGTGTGGTAAAAGAAGTCCGTATATTCAGCACTATCATTGACACTCTTGATAACATAAAAGTAATAGTGCCCAATGGTAAGATATATGGCGATGTTATTAAAAATGTAACCGGGTATGATACCAGAAGGGTTGATCTGGTTATTGGTATTGGTTACAGTTCATCCATGACTAAAGCTATGGAAATATGTATGCGATTGATGAAAGAAGATGAAAAAATTCTTGATGAACCTGCTCCTCAGGTTGCTGTCTCTGAATTGGCTGATTCCAGCGTAAATCTGGTGGTGCGTCCCTGGTGCAACACCAGTGATTACTGGAATGTTAAATTTGGGTTGACAGAAAAAATCAAAGCCGCCTTTGATGCAGAAGGGATCGAAATTCCTTTCCCACAGCACTCTATTCACATGGTGTCTGATTCCTAATAATATTTTTGGATTCCTTGAATATCTACGTTAAATGTAAAAAAATTAAAACGGAAGGGCGAAACTCCTGCTAAGCCTTTTGGCCTGTAAAGACAGAAAGGCTCAGAAGGAGTTTTCACCCTCCCAAAAGTAAGTTAAGCCTTCAGCAATTTTTATTCCCAGACTAAACTCGGAAGAACCAAGAAAATTTCCAGAGCGATTGGAAACCTCAAGAGTATTATTTATAAACAAATTAAGAAAGGATCCCTGCATGTCTAAACTGACAATACTTATTATTCTTTCAATTCTTATTTTTTGTGGAAATGCCGCCGCACAGGATGATGGATTTGGATTGGGATTTATTCTTGGTGAATCTGTAGGGCTTAACAGCAAATTATGGCTAACAGGAAATGTAGCTGTAGATTCTGCTTTTGCCTGGTCTTTCGAGGAAAAAGGTGACGAAAATAAAGGTGCATTTCAGGTTTATACAAGCTGTTTACTGCACAACTTTAAAGGTAATCTCAGGACATACTCTGGTATAGGAGCAAGGGTAAAATTTGCTGACCAATTCAATGGTAAAAGACGCGTGGGTATCCGTATACCCGTTGGGATTACATATATGTTCAATAGATCACCCTGGGATATTTTTATTGAGATTCTACCCCTTATAGATGTAGCACCAAAGACAGAAACCACAATTAACGGCGGCATAGGATTCAGATATTATTTCGGTTCGTCAGGAACTGAGGACAGATACGAAAATCGCCGCCAGCGCGAGAGAGAATATCCATATTATCCTGATTACCCCAGGGATTTTTAATTTCAGCAACTCACATAATGTACCTGTCTCAATTTGTTAGGTTAATTAATATTCACTGTTCTCAGGATTACAGCCATTAGTCATTTTATTCTATGTTTAATTACAAGCTGAGAAAATTTTCACGAACATAAATTTTATGTTGGTTTAGCCCTTAAAAGTAATGCACAATAATTTTTTGAAAATGGTATTATACAAATACAGCCAAACAAGGATTATCGCAGTTAAAGAATGAATAATAAAAATTATTAAAAATTCCCTGAACCGGAGGTCGGCTGAATGTCTATTGACGATAAGAAAAAGAAGGAATTAGAAGAGAGAATAAAGGAACAGAGAAGGTCTGTCTGGAAGGGCGAAAGCAGTTCAAAAAAAACAAAAAGACGACGCTGGAGTGATCTTTTATCCAGAAAAAATTCACATCAAAAACAACAAAAACAAAAAGATGATTCCAGAGAAAAACCTCTTCCAACACCTTCAAAACCAGAGCAAAATGAAAAGATAACTCCAGACAATGACGTAAATGAGCTAAAACAAAAAATCGTTAATCAAAGAAGAGCCGTTTGGAAAGGTGAAAGTCTATCACAGGAACAAACCAACAAATCTGATGAAAAGGTTTATTCTAACAATAAAAGAGAGATAACCTTTAAAAACCCCTCAAATGCAGCAAGGAAAGTTAAAATTAAAAAAACTCGCTCAAAACTCCCGCCCTTGAAACTGGCCCTGATTGTGCTGATTTCCCTTATCGCCTGCGTATCAATTGGTATAGTAATTGGTTATATTATTGCAAATTATAATTTATTAAATTAATCTTCCTTAATCAAGACCACCAAAGACGATATTTACCCCAAAGCTAATTATCCTTCCGACCTCCGGTATACCCCTGTAATACAATACATCCTCATCTTTTA
Source organism: Candidatus Poribacteria bacterium (assembly GCA_014730235.1). Lineage (GTDB taxonomy): Bacteria > Poribacteria > DTPJ01 > DTPJ01 > WJIO01 > WJIO01. The sequence goes on along the minus strand of WJIO01000165.1, from coordinate 1,896 downwards.
AAGCATATCGTCCATCAATGAAAATTTTTACGGCCCGACGTATGGTTGCGTGTATACGACAGTAGGGCATTATTATATCTTCCGGTGAATCCATATTATTCAGTGGAGTGAAAGTCCAGTAAAATGCGCCCAAAGTTATAGATGGATCTCTTGAAAGGGTTTTATAGAATATTCCCGCATCGCCGATAATATCGGGTTCAAAAAGCTGATTATCATAATACTGATATCTCGCGCCGCCGAAAAGTCCTAAACCCCATATCAAATCCAGAATAACAGCTCCCTGGGCATTTAAAGCTTCGGAGGTTTCGATGTTTACGGGCTCCCATATATAATCGGGCAACTGCTGCCATGTAATCCTGCTTTCCGGGCGACTGTAAGTGGCCTCTGTCAGAAGACGCAGACGGGCTATAAGGTTTATGTCCATAGAGCCATAGGCTTCCAGAAAGCTTTCTGGTTTTAGTTCTTCATTAACTCTTACTGTCTTGGAACTCCAGTATAATTCGTCCTGGTCAGGTAACACAGCTTTTTTTCTTACCCCAAGATTTAGCTTAAAGACATCAGGGGTTAAAGCTATCTCCGCCCCGGGGGTAAAGTAACCTTCGTAATCAGAATCATAAAGGCCGGATAACTCCAGCTTTATCTTCATGAATGATGCTGGCATTATAATATTGACAATTCCTAAAGAAGCAGAACTCCGGGTTTCCAGGACTTCAGGGTCAGGTTCTACGCTGTTATCCCTGAGGGTGGATATTTGCAATTCGGTTTTTAGGCCAAATTTATAGTCAGATCGCAGGTTTCGCATCCAAGAGGCCCTTCCGATACCTTGTATATAGCGTAACTCCCTCTCTCTGGAATCCGTTAAAGATGACCATACGCTTTCCCCACTTATGTCAAATACATTCAAGCTTTTTCTTGATGTCTTGTAGTATATGCCTGCTGTATTCCTTGTTTTGGGCATTACCGCTGAATCCGGTGTCCTGTATCTCCACATATCCCGTCGGGCTAAAAAAGTTAGCTGATCGTTTTCAGTCGCCATCACATTAAGGATTCCACTGATCCGGTCTGAAAAATCAATGAAATCCTCATAATTATTGCGCATTCGTTTGGCGGCTAGATGGACAAAGGTCGTAGTCATATATCCTTCCGGGCGGTTTATATCTTCAACGGTGGGTAAAGGACGATACCAGGATTCCGGGAAACCCTCCGTCTCTTTCTGGAAATACTCCCGGTTTCTCAATGAACCAACCTTAAGGCGCTGACTGTGCAAGGCAAAACCCAACTCAAAATGAGCTGGCTCGAATTCTGGAGTTTCCTGTATTTCCAATCCGTTAAGTATGGTTAAAGCCGCTGTGTTCCAGGATCGGGAAAAGGGTATGGAAAGCACCTGTTCATGCCTGGCCTTTATCCTATCAACCACAAGCCGCCGTCTGGGATATTCCTCTTTCAGAACAGGTCGCGCGCCTTTGGGAACAAGGATGGCTTTTTCGTCCCTTGGATTTTTCTCTTCGAAGGGTTCAGGATAAACACGATTGACAAATATAATTACCAGGAAGAATACGCAGAAACATGAACTTATTTTTAATTTCATTTAATGCCTCTGATTATGTTATTATTTTACTGCCAGGATATTTTACCAGTCAAACGGATGGGCCATTTATCCGGATCGTTTTTGCCATCAAAAAGGCTGTCAAAAGACCAGCTTTTGATCCTGTTTGTCAGGTCATTCCTTATTTCTTCTGAGAGGGCTGGGTTATGGAAGTCCAGCTTGTTGATCTTCAGCTTTTTCTTTTCCAGATCCAGATCAATGGTTATCTGTAAAGCCTTTGGTATATTGTCCAGTTTGCGGTTATTCCAATCTTCGTGGAGTTTACGCAGGGAATGTAGATGCTTGTTTAT
>WJIO01000164.1 GCA_014730235.1 Candidatus Poribacteria bacterium | reverse complement strand
GCTTTCTGTTGTCTCTATCTTAACATTTGTATTGCTCTTCTGATTAAATCGCTGTGCATTAATTTTTGTTGCAGCAACAGCTTCTGGAAGTATATCTGTAGAAAATATATGGATATTTCTATCATCTAATACATTAGCAGCCAGAAGGGTCAACACACCGCTCCCACAGCCCATATCCAGAATTTCCAATTCATGAGTCTTTATATAATCTCCGGCTATCTGCAAGGCTTCGGCAAATAGATCAACCGTATCTTGAGAAAAAGGAGCGAGGACATTTGGCGGTGAAAATATCTCCATATCAAAGGCAGATATATAATGACCATTCTCCAATGCGGATAATATTTTCAGCACTACAGGCAGCGGCGCTAAGATGGGTAAATCATTTACTGCATCTAATTTATCACCTAAAAGCTCTAAAAGATGAGGTATCCGAGGTGAAGGTTTTATCTCCGGAAAGATGTCATTATGAGCTAATAGCATAATATGAGAAAGGGTTTGCTGATAACGCCTGTTTAACCAGCGTCGGGTGCGGGGATTTCTTATAGTTCCCTTTTGCCTTGCTTCATCTATGAAGGGTGCTATCAATTCATCTCGATATTTTCTCAATCTTTCCGGCAATTTGGCAGCAGATTTCCAATCCCCCTTTAAAACAGCTATCCCACCTTTACTCAGGAAATTCACCAGATCGCTAAGGTTTTCAAGATCATCGGAATGAAAGAAGTGACATTTAGTGTTTTCTGCAAAAGCTTCTGAAAATTGTCCCGGCACATATACTTTCCCGTAAAAAGGCAGATCAAAAACAATCCCCGGTGTTATATTGGCAAATTTATACATCTATTCGGATAAAGCCGTAATAAAGCTTTGCAGTTCGTTTATAGGAGTTTTACATGTGTAGTCTTCACATATATAAGCAAGGGTTTTCTTACTGGGTGATGTCCGACTTTCCAGTATAGGCATGGTTTCTGCCAGCTTCTGATCGTGTATTTCAGGGTCAAAGAATATCAATATGCTGTTAGGTGTATAATGCTGATGTATTGCTCCGATGAATTTTGGAGTTTTCTCAAGTTTAGTATTACCTGTAATAACTATTTCCCTGCCTTTGCTTAAGAAGAAATCCAGGGCGCATATCATATCCGAAGAGAAATTGGGGGAGTTTTCCATCTGGTCTGTAAACAACCGGAATATTCCCTCCGCTTTCATAGCTAAATCCTGATCCCCTGTAAATCTGGATAAACGCAATAAATTCATAGCGGCTTTGGAATTAGCCGAAGGTATAGGACTGTCGCTGGCTGATTTAGTTCTGGCTATTAGTTTTTCATGGTCATCGCTTGTGTAAAAGAAGCCCCCGTTTTGTTCATCCCAGTATTGATCAAGCAGTACGGAATTCAAACGTATTGTTTCGGTAATCCAGCGCTCATCAAAGTCAGATTCATACAAATCCAGCAAAGCCCCGATCATGAAAGCATAATCGTCAGCATAGGCGTTCAATTTGCTTTCTCCATGTCTGTGGGTTCTGAGTAATTTACCATTTTCAGAAACTTTCGTAAGTATGAAATTTGCAGTTTCAATGGCTGAGTTAATATAACGTTGGTCACCTGTTACCTGATAGGCTTTGGTCATACTGGAGATCATCAATCCATTCCATGCGGTTATTATTTTATCGTCCTTACCCGGTTGTGGGCGCTTTTCCCTTTCATTAAAGAGCTTTTGCCTGCTCTTCTGTATTACAGAATTCAATTTATCAATTCCTATACCCAGTTTTTCCGCTGTTTTCTCAGGCGATATGGGTATATGCAGGACGTTTGTACCATGCTCAAAATTTCCCTGCTCTGTCATGCCGTAATAAGCTGTAAAAATCCGGGCATCATCTCCAAGAATTTGTCTTACTTCGTCAATATCCCAGGCATAGGTCAAACCTTCCTGACCATCAGTATCCGCATCCTGGGTAGAATAAAATCCGCCGCCGGGGTTATACATATCTCTAAGCAAATAATCCAGTGTTTCTGTAGCAATATCCAGATATAATGCCTTTTTGGTAATCTGGTAATATTCTAGGTAAACTCCAGTCAGTAGAGCGTTATCATAGAGCATTTTCTCAAAGTGCGGGATCAGCCACTTTGCGTCCACCGAATAACGGTGAAATCCTCCCCCTATTTGATCGTATACACCTCCCCGGGCCATAGCCGTAAGGGATTTTCCCACTATATCCAGAGCCTTTTGATCATTGGTTCGCTTCCAGTGACGCATAAGAAAAGATAATATACCGGACTGGGGGAATTTTGGAGCACCACCAAAACCACCATTTTCAGGATCAAAGAATTTGACGGCATAATTATATGCATTATCAAGCAAATCGAAACTCAACGGCTCATCGGACTTTTGGAAATCAGACAGATTTCGAATAACAGAATGAACCTGTTGAGAATAAGCGGAGACTTTTTCCCGATTTTCTCTATACAGATTTGAAACCGCATTGAGGATTGAAGGTAAACCCGGCCTTCCGGGCATATCCCTGGGCGGGAAATAAGTTCCGGCGTAAAAAGGTTTCAGGTCGGGTGTCAAAAAAACTGTCATGGGCCATCCTCCGGAACCGGTCATGGCCTGAACAGCATTCATATAAATTTCATCCAGATCAGGCCGTTCCTCCCGATCAACCTTTATACAGATGAAATTTTCATTCATCAACCGGGCAATTTCTTCGTTTTCAAAAGATTCATGCTCCATTACATGACACCAGTGACAGGCCGAATAGCCAATACTCAGGAGTATAGGCATATCCTTTTCCATGGCCAGATTAAGAGCTTCTTCACCCCAGGGATACCAATCAACAGGATTATGGGCATGTTGAAGGAGATATGGGCTGGTTTCGTTTATCAGTCGGTTCGTATGCTTTGGATTATTCATATTTTGTTTCCCTTTTATGTCTGAGTCAATGCAGCTAATTGTAAAAACAAGTGCTACTGATAATAAACCAAACCCAAGCCGGAATAAATTCCATACAATTTTATTGATCCTATTCATCCAAATTTTCATCTTTAACAGATTTAAGATATTCATCCAGAATTTTTCTGGCCCGTTCCTTTTCTTCCCTTGAAACTAACAGCGTTCCCCAGTAATATGT